>SLLK01000069.1 GCA_007134115.1 Gammaproteobacteria bacterium
CCCTGATGGGGGGCCAGGTCACCCGTTTTCGGCAACACCCCGCCTTCCGACGCACCGCCGGCGCCCTGCTGATCGCTTTCGGCCTCTGGACAGCCGCCTTTCCCTTATCCCACGTAATCTCCGATCACCCGGATAACGGCCATACCACCCAGACAAGTCATAGTGGGCACCCGCAAACGAGTCTTTAGCGGCGAAAAAAAACGCCGGGACGATGATCGCCCCGGCGCCTGCCGTGTAGCCGGCATCTATCAGTATCAGAAACTGATACTGATGGTGTCACTGCACAATTCACCGTCGCTATCGCATACCTGATAGCTGTGGGTGGAGTGGCGCTCTACAGCATCCTGGTAGGCGCCGGTATCCGGCACTTCAGCCAGCAGGCTGCCGTCCCGGAAGACATGCACCAACTCCGTTGTCGCACCCTGCCAGCTCAGATCGGCGTAGTTCTGACCGCGTACCCGCGATGAGTCGACACTGAGTTGCAGCCCCTCGGCATCATCACCGCCATTGCCGTCATCGGAGCCGTCGCCGTCATCGGAACCATCATCATCCCCGGAACCGTCGCCATCATCGCCGTCACCCGGGCCACCTGTACCGTCACAGGGGTTGGCGTCCAACCAGGCTTTGGCATCGGCAGCCTGCACCAGACCATAGCCATAATAGTTATCTCGACCCGGTGCGCCCAGATCCATAGCAGTCTGCACCAAGGCCTGACGGATCTCGCTGTTACTGCAAGCCGGGTGATGACTCCAGGCCAATGCGGCCGCAGCGGCCACATAGGGGCTGGAAATTGACGTGCCGTAAGCCAGCTTGTAGTGACTGTCGACCACTTCAATGGTAACCACATCACCGGTCTGCTGGCGGAACAGGTCCGCATACTGGTCGGTCAGTGCCGCGACCGGAATCGCCGTATTGCCTTCTTTCACCAGTGCTTCGCCGTAACCGATAATATGCTCGTCGCCATGCACCAGTGCACCAACGCCGCCACCTGCCTGACAATTCTCGACTTCGCTGGTGACATCATTGCTGCTGTTGACGGACAGCAGGCAAATCTGACCACTGGCTCCCACGCACTGCTGGCTGCCATCGCCACAGTCCATCAGTGTTGCACTGACCTCCCCATACACCGACCCGGCGACCGGCGTTGCGTCGTAGGCCAAGCTGTCCAACGTAAGCCAGGCTTCGCGAACGTCTTCATTGGATTGCGTGGTCCAGGCCCCAAGGACGGCAGAACCCGGCGCAACCAGTTCAATAAAGTCGTTCTGCACCGAGTACGGCGCATGCTCCTGGTAACGGTCAACGGCGCCGACCGAGATGACTTCCGGATAGGACGACGGGTAATGCACGGTGGTATCGCCGTCATTACCTGCCGCCGCCATGATCAACACACCATTGGCATACGCCTCTTCAAATGCCCGTATTTCGGTGCGGCTATTGGTCGCACTACCGGCACTGATGGTGACAATATTGGCGCCGGCATCCTGACAATTATCCAGCGCTCTCACAAAATTGGAACCAAACCGCTCCCAGATACTGATCATATGGATCTGAACATGGCCATTCGGGGCCGCACCCAGTACGCCAATGTCATTATCGATCGCCGCAATAGTACTGACCATCAGCGTGCCGTGACCGTGGCTGTCTTCATACCAGCTACCATGGCCGCCCAGGCTCGCACCGAACAGGTCTTCGTGGGTCGCATCCACGCCAGTATCGATCACACATATTTTCTGGCTGGCAGTGAGCCCGTCATCGAGTTGATCTGCCTGAATCATCGGCACCGCGTAGGGAATGCGCTGGGCAAACCATTCACGCTCCGGGTCGACTTCAATATATTCAACATTCGGGTTGTTGCGTAGGCCCGCCAGCGCCTGTGTGGGCAGAGTGACCGCAACAGCGTCGTGGCGTTCCAGTTCCAGCTTCAATTGCCCACCGCGGGCCCGCACGGCCTGCTGCACCTGAGCCGCTGTACCCGGCTTGAACTTGATAATGTAGCGGTTGTCATTATCCGCCTGTGCCACGGCAGCCGATGAGCCCGCCATCACCAATGTCCATACCAGGGCGATGGTCAGGCCGATGGAAAAGGCGCGGCGCAATGCCCGGCCCGGTTTCATGTTTTGTTCTGTTCTCATGATGCTCCCTTCTCGTTGTTGTGGACCCCCGCGGCACAGACTAGGCAGCCCTTGCAGAGACCACCAGAACAACAACCTGAAGATTGGCTGAAGATTGACATAAAACTTTAAATACAATGAGTTGGGGGACATCGGATCAATCCGCTTGCGCCGACTATGGTGCAACCGGAGTGATCAGAGCTTCCTTTTCAGGGGTTATAAGCGGCCCATGAACTGGCCCGCCGGAAGGGTGTAGAGGGTGTCAAGGTGTAAAGGGTGGCGCTAAAAATTCTCAAGCTGACTGATGGCTGTCGGCTGTATCCGCCACTCAGAGGGGATCATCTCCTGCATCCGCTGCCGGGCCGCCGCAAACTCCGCCAACAGGTTCTGAAACTCCGGCTCATGCTGCAGGCCGGCCAGGCAACTGTTGTGGCGCAGGTAGCCGACATCGGTATAACCCGCTGCCAGCAGCGTACGCAGCCAGCGATAGGCCTGTTCCTGCTGCCCCAGGGCGCTGTGATACTCAAGCAGGTTGAGCAATGCGCCGTGGTCTTGCGGGTTGCGCTGCTGATGGGCTTCCATGACCGCCAGCGCCTGTTCCAGCTCCTGTTGCAGGTCAACGGGCTGAGCGTCTTCAGCGGGCAGAAAGTCCTCAGCCACTAAACTGGCGTAGCGGAAGCGGGAGTAATTGCTGCCCAGTTGCTGCGCTGTACGATACAAAGCGATCGCCTCTTCGCGCTTGCCGGAAAGCAGCTTCAACTCACCGACCCACTCGTAACCCCAGGCGTCCTCCGGCGCCCAGCTCATCATCTCACTGCAACTGGCGTTCGCTTCCTCCAATGCGCCCCGACTGATATGCAGGGCGCAGAGCTGGTACTGCAACTGCTGATTCTGCGGCGCCTTGATCAGTGCCTGCCGGAACCAGACCTCGCTGAGTTCCAGCAATCCGGCCTGGGAAAACACTTCTGCCACCCGTTGATAACCGCCGGCCTGACGCGGTGACGCCTGCACTGCCAGTAAACCCAGCCGCAATGCTTCATCCAGTTGCCCGAGGTCACGGGCAATCACCGCCGCATTATTCAGTGCCCGATGATGCTCAGGCTCCAGCGCCAGCACTTGCCGGTAACTGCTCAGAGCCCGGTGCGAATGGCCCTGCACATGATGCGCTATCGCCAGTGAAAGATGACTGCGGGCCAGGTCCGGCCGCAATTCCACGGCGCGCTCCGCCAAGGCCTGGGCCTGTGGTAACCATTGCGAACCCCGGTTGAAATTCACCGCCCGCGCCGCATAAGCGTGACTCAGTCCGGCCAGGGCGAGCGCGTACTCCGGGTCCAGATCCAGCGCATGCTGAAACTGCCGTATGGCCGCCTCGTTATCCGGGTCGGTGCCCCGATTGGCGTAGTCCTTACCGTTGAAATAGAAATCTCTGGCCTGATGATGCTCTGAGTGCGCCGTCCACTCCCGCTCGTCCTGCCCCGACCGGTGGTCATGGCGCTCACCGCCACTCAGCAGCCACGGCAACACCAGCGCTGCAGCGAGCAACGCGGCGGTCGCAGCGCTCAGTTGCCAGCGTCGCCGTCTAGTGAGCACGGGTGGAGGCTCATGGCACACCTCGGCCACCAGGCGATATCCCATGCCCCGAACCGTCGCGATATAGCGCGGCGTACGCGGGTTATCATCCAGGGCCTGACGCAACAGCTTGATACGTTGCTGCACGGTTTCATCACTGACGTAATGGCTGTGCCAGACATCCGCCACAAGTTGCTGCACCGAAAGCAGTGCTGGGGCAGCCCGGGCCAGTGCAGCCAACAGCGTAAACGACAGCCTGGGCAATTCGATCGTCTCACCGCCACGACTCAGCGTACCGGTTCGTTCATCCAGCAGCAGATCGCCAATCCGGCAGTACAAGCGTTCTGAAAACGCAGTTTCATCAGGGGGCGTTGTCACGGTCTCACTTTCATTATGATTGTTTTTTTGAGTACGCCACAGACTGATGGAATTACCGGCAGTGCGCAACTCCGCAAATGGCGGAGTTCGGGGACAACTCGTTCCCCCACACCCGATGGGGTCACAATATCGGCTCACCATTCAACCGCCGCGGCGGCGGCACCCCGCTGATTGCCTTCGGGGTCTGGGCCGCCGGGCTTCTCCTCTGACACGACGTCGATGACCCGGATCGCCACGAACAGGCAGGCCCACCGTCGGCCTCAATCCAATGCGTGGTCCGACAGCAACACCGCGCACGACCGCCTCGCGTAGAAAACGGAGACAGCCCGAGTGACAACTCGGCTCCTCCCCGGCTGAAATAAACCCCTGCCTCCGTTAGAATGGGCGTTTACCTGCCGCCCCGGGTCGGGGGGTGAATTCCGGGATCTGCTCTAGGGGGACACATGTCCGAAGAACGCGATGTGATGGAATACGATGTGGTCGTCGTGGGCGCCGGACCGTCCGGCTTGGCCTTTGCCACTCGCCTGCGCCAGCTTGATCCCGACGCCAGCATCTGCGTTCTGGAAAAGGGGGCCGAGATCGGCAGCCACAGCCTGTCCGGTGCCGTCATGGAGCCCGGACCCCTGGACGCCCTGTGGCCGGAATGGCGCGAGAACAAGCCGGAGGTCTGCGTCCCCGCCGGCAAGGACGAATTCCTCTTCCTGACGCCCGAAAAGCGCTTCCGCCTGCCGACGCCTCCGCAGATGAAGAACCACGGCAATTTCATCATCTCCCTGGGTGCCCTCTGCCGTCGCCTGGCCGAACACGCGGAAAGCCTGGAAATCGACATTTTTCCGGGCTTCCCGGCCGCAGAGGCACTTTTCGGCGA
>SLLK01000064.1 GCA_007134115.1 Gammaproteobacteria bacterium
CCGAGCGTCTGTGTGACCGGTTGGCGATCATCGATGGCGGGCGCATTGTGGCGCAGGGGTCGCCCCGGGCGCTGATTGCCGAGCATATCGAGGGCCACGTGATTGAACTGCGCGGCGCGGCGGCGACGCCGGTGAAGGCAGTCGGGCAACCCCCGGCGCGTGTGGAGCAGGTGGGCGAGACGCTGTTCATGTATGCCGATGACGCGGCACCGGCGCTGGCCTGGCTGGAGCGCCTGGGCGTCACCCGCTACCTGCATCGACCGGCGTCGCTGGAAGATGTTTTCCTGCGCCTGACCGGCCGTGCGCTGAGGGATTGAGCCTGATGCTTTCGCCTGCCTTGCGGCTGAATCTGAGTCTGCGTTTTGTGCCGGTGTGGCGGCGTAATCTGCGTGTGTGGCGTAAATTGATGTGGCCTTCCATTATCGGCAATTTCGGTGAGCCCATCCTCTATTTGCTGGCGCTGGGTTATGGGTTCGGTCGCCTGATCGGGGAGATCAACGGGCTGCCGTATATGGTGTTTCTGGCTTCCGGAATCGTCTGCTCCAGCGTCATGTTTACCGCCAGTTTCGAGGCCCTGTATTCGGCTTTTACCCGGTTTGCCCAGCAACAGACCTGGCAGGGTATGCTCAATGCGCCGCTGTCGGTGGACGATATTGTGCTGGGCGAAATCGCCTGGGCGGCGACCAAGGGCCTGATGAGTGCCGCGGCCATTCTGATTGTGGCTGCGTTGCTGGGGCTGGTGGCGGACTGGACGGCCCTGCTGGCACTGCCGGTGGTGCTGGTGGCGGGTTTCTGTTTTGCCGGCATGGCCATGGTGGTGACGGCGGTGTCACCGAGCTACGACTTTTTCCTCTATTACTTCACCCTGGTGATGACGCCCATGCTGCTGCTCAGCGGGGTGTTTTTCCCGCTGGAGACCTTCCCGGCGCTGATCGCCGAGCTTGCCTGGTGGCTGCCGCTTGCCCATGCCGTGGCCATTGTGCGGCCGCTGGTGATCGGCGAAATGCCCACGGATGTGCTCATGCACCTGGCGGTACTGCTCGCCTGGGGCGGCAGTGGGCTGTGGGTGTCCATCCTGGTGCTGCGCCGCCGGCTGACGGCTTGATGCCAGGGACCTCTGATGAATGCCCTGGCCTCCTAGCCGGCCCGCGGAATGTCCCGGAAGGGTACATCCTTGTCCACACGGATGTCGCCGGGCAGGCCCAGCACGCGCTCGGCAATGATGTTGCGCAGGATTTCGTCGGTGCCGCCTTCCAGCCGGTTGCCCGGTGAGCGGAAGAATACCTGCTGGAAGGTGGCTTCCAGCGAGGCTTCAGCAGGGTCGGCGAGCACCCCGGCCATGTCTTGCAGATCGAGCATCAGGGAGGCCATGTTCTGGCGGTTCTGACCCAGCACCAGTTTGCTGATGGATGCCTCGGGGCCAGGGGCCTCGCCGCGCGAGAGTCGCGACACCGTCCGCATGGCGGTGTACTTGAGGCCGCTGGCGCGCACATACCAGTCGGCCAGCCGCGAACGTACGGCCGGGTTGTCGATGGCGGGGCCGTCGCCGGTGTCGATCTCGCGCGCCAGCGCGAACATGCTGTCGAGGTCGTCGGGGAAGGCCGAGCCTACCGCCAGCCGTTCATTCATCAGGGTGGTCAGGGCCACGCGCCAGCCGTCATCGACATCGCCCAGGCGCTGGCTGTCGGGAATGCGCACGTCGCTGAAGAATACCTCGTTGAATTCGGCATTGCCGTTGATCTGGGTGATGGGCCGTACTTCAATGCCGGGCGATTTCATGTCGAGGAAGAAAAACGTCAGACCCTTGTGTTTGGGTGCATCCGGATTGCTACGCGCAACCAGGATGGCGTAGTCCGACAGGTGGGCTCCGGAGGTCCATATCTTCTGGCCGTTAAGGACCCATTCATCGCCGTCGCGCTCCACACGGGAGCGCAGCCCGGCCAGATCCGAACCGGCCGCCGGTTCGCTGAACAGCTGGCACCAGATGTGTTCGCCGCGGGCCATGGGCGGCAGGTATTGGCGCTTGTGCTCGTCGCTGGCGTGGGCCATCAGGGTTGGCCCGCACATGCCGAGGCCGACGATAAATACGCCGCTGAGTTGCGCCAGTTCGCCTTCTTCCTGTTGCCAGATGACCTGTTCGATGGGGCTCGCGCCGCGGCCGCCATACGCCTGCGGCCAGCCCAGGCAGGCCCAGCCGGCGTCGGCCTTGGTGGCCTGCCATTCACGGGACAGGTCAAGCATGTCCTCGCCGGCGGCGAGACGCTCGCGCCAGTCCCACATGCCGTGCTGGTCCAGCCAGGCGCGGGCGGTGGCGCGGAATTCGGCTTCTTCAGGGGTGTCGCGAAAATCCATGACAATGACCTCGTGTGCGGTGCAGACCGGCGTCGCCGGCCTCAGTAAATGGCGTTCAGGCGGCGGCGACCCGCGCGATCAATTTGTCCTTCCATTGCTGCTCGCTGCCGATGGTCAGCGATAACAGCTTGGCGCGGCGGTAGTACAGGTGGCAGTCGAACGCCCAGGTGAAGCCCATGCCGCCGTGCAACTGGATGTTTTCCTTGCTCGCTTCCCACGCCGCCTGCGAGGCGCTGACGCGGGCCACGGCCGCCGCTGCGGGCAGTTCCTCGGCATCACTGCTCAGCGCCCATGCGCCGTAGTAGCAATTCGAACGCGCCAGTTCGACCAGGGAATAGACGTCGGCCAGGCGATGCTTGAGCGCCTGGAAGGAGCCGATGGGCCGGCCGAAGGCATAGCGCTCCAGGGTGTAATCGCGGGCCATTTCCATGGCGGCGGTGGCCAGGCCGAGCTGTTCAAAGGCGAACAGTACGGCGGCGCGGTCCAGAACCTTCTGCAATTGCTGCCAGCCGTGTTTTCCGTCATTCAGTGGTTCAGCAGCCGCACCCTTGAACGCCAGCCGCGCATGATCGCGTGACGGATCAATACTGGTCTGCGTGCTGCGGGTCACCCCCTTGCCTTGCAGGTCGACCAGGTAAAGTCCGATGCCGGCGGCGTCCTTGCCGTCCCTGCTGCGCGCCGCCACGATGGCGTAGCGCGCGGTGCTGCCGTCGGGGACGGCGATCTTGGTGCCGTCGAGCTTGCCCTTGCTGTACCGGGTCTGGATGGCTGCCGGCGTCAGTGCGCCGGGCCCGTCGGCCATGGCCAGGGTGGCGATGTGATTGCCGTCGGCGATCCCGGGCAGTACCGCCTGCTGGTGATCGCGGCTGCCGGCCAGCAGCAGCGTCTCCGCGGCCAGATACACCGAGGAGGAAAAGGGCACCGGCGCCAGATGGCGGCCCAGCGCTTCGGCGATCACGCACAGCTCGAGGTATCCGGCGCCGATGCCGCCGGCTTCCTCCGGCCAGGCGGTGCCCGGGAAGCCCATGTCTACGATGCCGGCCCAGAGCTGCTCGTCATAAGGGGCATCACCTTCGAGCACCGCGCGCACGTGCTGCGGCGTGCAGCGGTCGGCGAGAAAACGGCGCGTCTGTTCGCCGAGCATTTTCTGGTCGTCGGAAAAATCGAAGTTCATGCTGGATCTCCACGCGTATATGGGTTGCGCCGCATGCTGCCACGCGACACAGGGCCGTGTTATTGTGCGCCGGATTAGACTAATTACTCTAACCGGGCCGCACCGGGATGTCACCCCCGGAGAGGTTTTTGTTGCGGCTAACGTATCATGGGTGACAGGGCAGGGCCGCAGTCAGAATGCGGCCGGCCGGTTGCGTTGTATCTGCTGACAAGGGGGAGTGCATGGGTCCGTTGCAGGGTTTTCGTGTGATCGAGATTGCCGGGATTGGTCCGGGGCCGTTTTGCGCCATGATGTTTGCCGATATGGGTGCCGAAGTGGTGCGCGTGGATCGCAAGAGCGCGGCGGGCTCCGGCTCGGTAGAGGATGTCATGAACCGGGGACGGCGCTCCATTGCCGTGGATCTGAAAAAGCCCGAGGGTGTGGAGACAGTGTTGCATCTGATCGAACAGGCGGACGCGCTGATCGAGGGCTTCCGTCCCGGTGTGATGGAGCGTCTGGGTCTGGGTCCCGAGGTGTGCCACGAACGCAATGCACGGCTGGTCTACGGCCGCATGACGGGATGGGGCCAGCATGGGCCGCTGGCGCATGCCGCCGGGCACGATATCAACTATATTTCAATCAGCGGTGCGCTGCATGCGATCGGCACTCAGGAACGCCCGGTGGCGCCGCTGAACCTGGTGGGCGATTTCGGCGGCGGTGCGATGATGCTGGCCTTCGGTATGGTCTGCGCCATACTCGAAGCGCAGAAATCGGGCCGTGGCCAGGTAGTGGATGCGGCCATGACCGACGGCTCGGCCCTGCTGATGGCCATGTTTCATGGTTTCAAGGCACAGGGCTTCTGGCAGGACCGGCGCGGCGTCAATATGCTCGACGGCGGGGCGCATTTCTACGATGCCTATGAGTGCAGCGACGGCAAGTGGATTTCTATCGGCTCTATAGAGCCCCGGTTCTATGCCCTGTTGCGGGAAAAGGCGGGTCTGGATGACGCGGCCTTTGATGCACACATGGATCCGGCGCAATGGCCGCAACTCAAAGAGAAAGTGGCCGCCGCCATTGCCAGTCGCACCCGTGACGAGTGGTGCGAGATCATGGAAGGAACGGACGTGTGTTTCGCCCCGGTGCTGGATCTGGAGGAGGCGCCGCAGCATCCGCATAACAAGGCCCGGAGCACTTTCGTGGACGTTGGCGGGGTCACACAACCCGCGCCCGCGCCGCGCTTTGATCGAACTGTCCCCGAGGTGTCGGGGGTGCCACCCAAGGCCGGCGAGCATACCGAGGCCGTGCTTGCGGACTGGGGTTTCGCCGCAGCCGATATACAGCGTCTCAGGGAGCAGGGTGCGATCTGAGTGTGGCTCGATCGGCGCGCGGCGCCAGCCGCGCGCCG
>SLLK01000128.1 GCA_007134115.1 Gammaproteobacteria bacterium
CGCGTTACTCACCCGTCCGCCACTCGTCAGCCAGGAGCAAGCTCCTGCTGTTACCGTTCGACTTGCATGTGTTAGGCATGCCGCCAGCGTTCAATCTGAGCCAGGATCAAACTCTTCAGTTCATAACGCTTGACTGCCGAAGCAGTCTATTCGCTAACGGACACTTCCGGTTACGCGAACGTAACTTTCGTTGCCCGTAATTCCTGGCATTCGTACTTCTATCGACGCGAGCGCCCAAATAAGCTGCTCGATCCCGAATTTTTAAATAGCTGCTCCGGCTGTAACAGCCGGCGAGGCGCAGGGCGCTCTCTTGGAATTCAGCCCGGGTGAACCGGACCGAGCAGGAAAGTATACATGATCGGCAGAACCGGTCAACTCCTGCAGTGCATTCGTTCCAGCCCGACGACAACTGCCGCCTGCTGAACCGGCCGGCATTATAGCCACCGACCCTGCCCTGTCAACCGACTTCGCTGCGCTGTTCGCACAGTGCGCTGCCGGGTCACGGGAGGCGCCATTATAGGGACCATACCCGGCAGGTCAAGCAGTAATGGCACACGGCACGCAAAAACCCCGCAAGCCGTTGATAAAAGGCAAGGCGCAACGATAATCGGGGGCGCCAGGCAGGCCCTTGCGGGTGCCTAGCGCAAGACCACCCGCGCGAAACGACGCTTGCCCACCTGATATACATGCTCGGTGCCGGCCGCCAGTTCCAGCCGGCTATCCTCTATACGCTCACCATCAATGCGCACCGCACCCTGACGGATCATGCGCATGGCCTCGGAGGTGCTGGGCGTCAAGCCGGCAGCCTTGAGCAGCGCGGCAATGCCCATGCTGCCGCCCTCGGCGACCAATTCCCTGTGCGGCATTTCGTCCGGCATGGCGCCCTCGCTGAAGCGCGAGACAAAGGTCTGCTGCGCCGCCTCGGCAGCCTTCTGGTCATGGAAACGCGCAACAATCTCCGCGGCCAGCTCGAATTTCACGTCCCGCGGGTTACGGCCCTCGGAAACGGCCCGGCGCAGGCCTTCGACCTCGGTGACCGGACGGAAGCTGAGCAACTCGAACCAGCGCCACATCAAATCATCGGAAATGGACATGATCTTGCCGAACATCTCCGCCGGCGGCTCTTCAATGCCCACATAATTGCCCAGCGACTTGGACATCTTCTGCACGCCGTCGAGCCCTTCGAGCAAGGGCATGGTCAGCACCACCTGCGGCTTCTGCCCGAAGCTTTCCTGCAACTGACGCCCGACCAGCAGATTGAATTTCTGGTCGGTGCCGCCGAGCTCCACATCCGCTTTCAGCGCCACCGAGTCATAACCCTGAATCAGCGGGTAGAGAAACTCATGAATGGCGATCGGCTGGCCGGACTGGTAGCGTTTGTGAAAATCATCTCGCTCGAGCATGCGCGCCACTGTATGGCGCGCCGCAAGACGCACCATATCGGCCGGCGAAAGCTTGTTGATCCAGTCGGAGTTGAACACGACCTCGGTGCGTGCGGGGTCCAGCACCCGGAAAATCTGGCTCTCGTAGGTGCGCGCATTGTCGCGCACCTGCTCCTCGGTCAGCGGCTGGCGGGTCACATTCTTGCCGGTAGGGTCACCAATCATGCCGGTAAAGTCACCGATCAGAAAAAGGGCCTGGTGACCCCGTTCCTGAAACTGGCGCAGCTTGTTCAGGAGCACGGTATGACCGAGGTGCAGATCCGGCGCGGTGGGATCAAAACCCGCCTTGATGCGCAACGAACCGCCCTCGCGCAGGCGCGCGCGCAGGTCATCCTCGAGCAGAATTTCCTCGGCGCCACGGCGCAATTCCGCCAGCGTATCGTCATTTGCCGTCATGGTCGCGCATCCCCGCCGCTCGCCAACAATTTAAGTCCCGTCTCAGATAACACCGTTAACATCCCGTTTAGAGGTGAAAAACCCACGCCGCCAATGATTGACCGGTCGCCGCGATGCCGCTATGTTGTACCACATCCAATCGGTAGCATCGCAGGGACCGGTCTTGTCACGCCAAAACAACCCCAACCGCAGCAGCGTACGCAACGACTACAAAGTGTTGTTGCCGCGACGCAGGCACCGCAGGCCAGCCCTGCCGCGTATACAGTGGCCGTGGTTTGCGCTGGGCCTGATACTGCCGGTGATCGCCATCAGCGTGGCCGTCTCTGGCGACGAGACCACCGGCCACCCGATTGCCATGACCGCGTCTATAGCCGGACCCGCTTCGCTGGAACAGGGACGCGTGCATCGTCGCCTGGCGCTGCCACCCGCGCCCGAGCCTGAAGCCTGGCACGAGCAGGCCGATGGCGACGAGCAATGGGTCGAACTCCGGGTACGCTCGGGAGACTCTCTGGCCACACTGATGGAACGCCAGGGCGTGCGCTCGGCGGACTGGCTGGCGCTCACGCGGATCGCCAATTACGGCCAGCAGTTCAATCGCCTGTACCCCGGCGACACCATGCGCATACAGCTGGGCGAAGAGGGACGCCTGCAGGGTGTCTACCGTCCCATTGACGAACACAACAGCCTGCTGGTGCAGCGTGACAAAAATGGCGCACTGCAACCACAACTCATTGCCTACGATCTGGAACGGCGCATCCACCACGCCAGCGGCCGCATTCGCTCCTCGCTCTTCTTCGCCGGGCGCGAAGCAGGTCTGAGCGACGCCATGACCATGGAGCTGGCCAACATCTTCGCCTGGGATATCGACTTTGCCCTGGATATCCGCGAGGGCGACAGCTTCACCATGCTCTACGAAGCCTTTTACCGTGATGGCGAACGGGTGCGCACCGGCAACGTGCTGGCGGCGGAGTTCAATAATCGTAACCGGCGCTTTCGCGCCATCCGCTTTACCGACCCGGAAGGCAACACCGACTACTACACCCCGGAAGGCAACAGCGTGCGTCGCGAGTTCATCCGCACACCGGTGGATTTCACGCGCATCAGTTCGCGCTTCAATCCCAATCGCCGCCACCCCATTCTCAACCGCATCCGCGCCCACCGCGGAGTGGACTATGCTGCGCCCCGCGGCACCCCGATCAAGGCTGCCGGGGACGGCCGCATTATTCATCGCGGGCCGCACGGTGGTTACGGCAACACCATCATTATTGAGCACGCCGGGCGCTACACCACGCTCTACGCGCACATGAACGGCTTCGCGCGCGGCATAGGCAAGGGCACGCGGGTCCGCCAGGGGCAGGTGATCGGCTATGTCGGCGACACCGGTCTGGCGACCGCGCCGCATCTGCATTACGAATTCCGCGTCGACGGCGTGCACAAGGATCCGCTCAAGGTCGACCTGCCCAGCGCCAAACCGCTTGCCGCCGACTACCACAACGAGTTTCGCGTGACGGCCGAGCCACTGCTGGCACAACTGGACGTGGTACACCGTACGCTGGTGGCAACCCAGGGCGACTGAACGCGTGACTCCCGGCCAGCGCACGCGTGAGCTTTACCTGGGCTTGATGTCCGGCACCAGTATGGACGGCGTGGACGCCGCACTGGTGGATTTCAGCGAGACCGCGCCGGTGCTCATCGACGCCGACACCTGGCCGCTCCCTCCTCACCTGCAGCAGTCGCTCACCGGCCTGGTCGAAAACCCGGCCGGGGGCGGCGTAGACCACGTGGGCGAACTGGATATAGAACTGGGCCAACTGTTTGCCGATGTCGTGCTGGCGTTACTGGGTCGCAGCGGCGTGATCGCCGACGAAGTCAGTGCCATCGGCTGCCACGGCCAGACCGTGCGCCACAGTCCGGCGCCGCCACACCCCCACACCCTGCAACTGGGCGACCCCAACATCATCGCCGCACGCACCGGCATCGATACGGTGACCGATTTTCGCCGCCGGGATCTGGCGCTGGGCGGTCAGGGCGCGCCCCTGGCGCCCGCCTTTCACGCGGCCGTCTTTCGCCACCCCGCCCTCACACGCACCATCGTCAACATCGGCGGCATTGCCAATCTGACCGTACTGCCCGCCAACGGCGAACGGGTCACCGGCTTCGACAGCGGCCCGGGCAACGGCCTCATGGATACCTGGATCCACCGTTGCCTGGGACACGCCTGCGACCGGGGCGGCGCCTGGGCGGCCGACGGCAAGGTCCACACCAGCCTGCTGAGCACACTGCTGGCCGAGACCTATCTGAAACAGCAGCCGCCCAAAAGCACCGGCCGCGACCACTTCGGCCCGGTCTGGCTGGAACAAAAACTGGGCACACTCAGGACCCGGCCCCCAGATGTGGACATTCAGGCCACCCTGTGCGAATTCACCGCACGCACCATCGCCGAGGCCATCCATACCCACGCCGCGGACACACGGGACGTCCTGGTATGCGGTGGCGGCGTACACAACCACACCCTGATGCGCAGGCTGGATGATTGCCTGCAACAGGCATGTGGCCGCGCCATCCCCGTTAACAGTACCGACAGCGCCGGCATTCACCCGGATCATGTCGAAGCGATGGCCTTCGCCTGGCTGGCACGGCAGAGGATACAGGCGTTACCGGGCAATCTGCCGGAAGTCACCGGCGCGGCGCGGCCAGCCGTGCTGGGCGGGATCTACAGCGGAAAATGAAAACGGGGCGCCACGCGCCCCGTCCGGGGTGATCAGGAAAACGTCGATCTATTCGCCGCGTCTCAGACCGAGAACGACGATCCGCAGCCGCAGGTGGTCGTGGCATTGGGATTGCGGATCACGAACTGGGCCCCTTCAAGGCCCTCGGTGTAATCGATCTCGGCGCCCATCAGGTATTGCACGCTCATGGGGTCCACCACCAGGGTGACGCCGCCGTTCTCGATGCGCTCATCACCTTCTTCGCTGTTTTCATCGAAGGTGAAGCCGTACTGGAAACCCGAACAGCCACCGCCGGCGACGAACACCCGCAGGTTCATCGCCGAATTTTCTTCCTGCTC
>SLLK01000384.1 GCA_007134115.1 Gammaproteobacteria bacterium
TGCCGGGCGCTTTGCCGGCCGGCTGCGCAAACTGTTTTCGGGCAGCCGGTACGACCATTCCGGTTTACGTGCCGTGCTCGATGACGTGGTCGGAGACCGGCGCCTGGGCGAGGCCGGTTGCCGGGTGATGGTCACCTGCTATGCGCCCGAGCGTAACGAACCGGTACTGTTCGATAGCGCCGACCCGGCCTGCGCCTCACTGAGCATGCGGGATATCTGCCTTGCCTCTGCCTCGCTGCCGGGCATTTTCCCGCCGCACACGGTAAACCTCCCCGGTTTCGGTCCCACCCCACTGGTCGATGGCGGCATATGGTCCACCGACCCCGCCCCGCAAACCGTGGCCGCATTGCTGTCACCCGACCTGCCGCCGCAAGGCCTGCTGCTGGCCTCTTTTGGCACAGGGATCGCCGCGAACCCCCCGCCACGCATCGCCGCCATGCAGCCGCCCGACAATGTCACCGGCCTGGACTGGATGCTGCCGCGGCTGCAGCAATTGCACCCCCACCCCCTGCAACCGGCGACACAAGAGGCGCTGCGCGGCAGTATCTACCAGCGTTTCCAGACGGTCCTGGCCGATGCACTGGCCGTGCCGGACCATGCCGGACGCAATCAGCTCAAGGGCATGCTGGGGGCGGCCCAGCGCCTGCTTGATGAAGAAGGCGGTAACCAGCGCATAGAGCAACTGGCCGACCTGCTCGGCGCATCTTTGCCGCAACCGGCCGCAACCTGACCCGGAATCCTTGCGGCACCGGCCCGCCCCGGCCCGTGCCTCCCGCACTTCACCGGCAGGCGATCGCAAGACGTTTCCACTGAGTGTTTCGCCACCGATACATCCATTAATTCTGTATAATTCTCTGTATACTTCAGCTTTACTAATGATCAGGGAATTACAGTCGATGAAACCGAGCCCCACCCCGCTGGCGCGCGCCTTGCTCGAAAACAGCCACCAGCAACGTCCCACACCGCTGACCGCCTTTCGCCTTGCCCGTCGCTGGTGGCTCAAGGGCAAACGCCTGAACCTGTCTGCCATGGCCAAGGAACTGGGGGTCACCCGGGTCACCCTGATGCGCTGGGTCGGCACGCGCGAGATGCTGCTGGGCGAGGTACTGTGGTCGTTGTACCGGGAAATGCTCGATCGTCATCGTCCACTGGCGCAACAACAGGCAGGCGAAGACCCGGTGGCATTTCTGGTCGGGCTCTACCATGCCATCAATGTAGAGCTGCTGGCCTCAGGCCCCCTGCAGAATTTCCTGCGCCAGGATCCGCGCTTCGCCCTGCAGGTACTGACCTCCAACGTGAGTCCACTGCCCCGGCGTCTGGTTGCCCTGTGGCAGGCACTGCTCGACGAGGAAACCTCCGCAGGGCGTATCAAACCGCGCATGGATAACAACCACCTGGCCTACTTTATAGTGCAGCTGGGCGAGAGCACCGTATACAGCGACCTGATCTGCGGACAGCAACCCCAACTGGAGCCGGGCAATATGGCCGTGCGCCTGCTGTTGTCACCACACCCTGCCCCCTGAATTTGCGCGCGCAGCGCCAGAACGTAACGCCGTGATCTCACGGATGACTGACGCCAGCCCATTCCCCGCACCCCGGGTTTACAGCCTGATTCTACCTGTGATAGTGGTATACGAGTGATGCTTTATCACTAAACGTATCACTCTAATAAGAATAACAATCTGCGATCAGAAAATGATGCTCGCAATGATGCATCGCATGAGGAGGAGAGTATGTTTTATCGCAAGAAAGGCACGGTCAGCGCCTGGCTGGCCGCACTGCTGCTCGCACTCGCCAGCAGCGCCGCACTGGCCCTGAATCCGGGTGATGACGATGATGACGGCGGTGATCCGGACACCACCACCGGCACCGGCTTCCCCGGCGTCTCAAGCTTTTCGTCTTCCGGACCCTATTCCACCACCACCGACTCCATCGGCGGCGGGTGGTTCAGCTCCGATTTCTGTACCGTATTCCGGCCCAGTTCGCTGGGGCAGGATGGCGTCAGTCACCCGGTCATCGTGTGGGGCAACGGCACGGGCAGCAGCCCGAGCACCTACGCCAGCCTGCTCAGCCACCTGGCCAGCCATGGCTTCATCGTGGCCGCTGCGGATACGTCCAATCCCGGCACCGGCGAAGAGATGCTGGATTGCCTGGACGAGGCGCTGGATGAGTATGCAGGCAACGTGGACGCCAGCCGCCTTGGCACCTCCGGACACTCCCAGGGTGGCGGCGGCGCCATCATGGCGGGGCAGGACCCGCGCATCACTGTGACCGCGCCGGTGCAGCCTTATCAGCTGGGGCTGGGCCACGATACTTCGTCGCAGAGCAACCAGAACGGCCCCATGTTCCTGATGTCCGGCAGCAGCGACTCCATTGCCGGCACCACCCTGAACCAGGGCCCCATCTTCAACCGCGCCAACGTGCCGGTATTCTGGGGCATTCTGCAGGGTGCGGGGCATTTTGAGCCCACGGGTGACGGCGGCGACTTCCGCGGTCCGACCACGGCCTGGTTCCGCCATCATCTGATGGAGGACGCCAGCGCGGCGGACATGTTCGAAGGTCCTGATTGCACGCTGTGCACCAGCTCCAACTGGGAAGTGCAGAAGAAAGACATGGACTGATTGTCAGTCCATGATCGCCTTGTACCCCGGCCCTGGCTTATCCTGAATACAGGAGACGCCAGGGTCGGGTATTTTTTTGCCGGACACTGCACCGCCTGAGGGCATCGCGCCCGGGACGGCAGTGCCCTGGCGGCTTGCCAGCCGACGAGGTGCCAGATGCGACATCATCGATTCACACCCGGAATCATTGCAGTAGCCGCCATCGTCGCCGGCTTCGCTATTGCCTGGCTGAGCGCCCCCGCACCGCCGGACAGACAACCGCCCCCGGCCGCCGATTCACCGAATGCCGGGACATGGCCATCCGACACCCGCGAGCCAACCGGGACAACCGCGCAATTCGACAGCGCGCCACTCGAATCAGATGAGGCCGTCGACGAGCAAATCGAAACAGCCGGGACGCACGACGATGCCCACGCACCGCCGGACATGCTCCTGGCTGACGCCTTCCGGCCCCGCGGCGACGAGGCACAGTTGTACGCCGGTGCACGCGAAAACTTTGAGGCAGCACTGCACAACGCCGGCGACGATCCGGCAGCGGTCGCCGAGCAGCTGGCAGCCCGCATAGGAGGCACTGCCGGCGAGCAGGCGGCCGACATGTTTATGGCCTACGCCCGTTACCGGGAACAGGAAAGCGGCGATATCGACGATTCTGTTTATCGCAGCGCGGCGCAAAGCGGTGACGTGCAGATGCTGGAGACACGGCTGGAAACCCGTGCCGCGATGCGCCGGCAACATTTCACGGACGAGGTGGCCACGCAGCTCTTCGGTGAGGAAGAGCAGATGGAACGCTACTATCTGGAACACCTGCGACTACAGCATGATGCGGAGCTCGAGGACGAAGAACGCCGCGAGCGCGAGGCTCAGTTGCGTGAACTGCTTCCGGAACGCTATCGCGAGGAGCTGGCAGCGGGTGAGGACACCGGCGATGAATAGAGCAGCGCCAGGTTGAGGGGTTGGTGAATGGTGAGCAGTGAAAAGTAAACAGTGAAAGGAGGTTTCCTGATCTTCATGGTCGATTTTTGAGGGCGGTATTAACAAGGGTAGTATTAAGTTTTCCGTATCAGGTATTAAGGGAACGCCGCTTCAGAACCGACAGGCCTGGTACCCGCGCCGATATGGCGGGAAAGGACCTTATCTCGCGCCCATTTCGCGACCATTTCGCGGCTGGTTACATCTGTCCTGGCGCCCGGCTATCCGGTCAGCAAACCTCTTGAGCCCTGTGCGGCGAATAATCCATGCCCCGGTTACCGCATGGCCGCCAGCGCTGCCAGCGCCTCTTCGCGGCTGCGTGCCAGATCGACCACCGGCAACGGATAATCACGCCCCATGCGCACCCCGCAGTGCGCTTGTTCAGCCGCCGACAACCGCCAGGGGCAATGGATGCGTGTATCCGGCACGCCGCCCAGCTCGGGCAACCAGTGGCGCACATACTCGCCGGCGGCATCGAAACGCTCACCCTGACGCACCGGATTGAAGATGCGGAAATAAGGCGCTGCATCCGCGCCACAGCCGGCCACCCACTGCCAGCCCAGCGTATTGCTGGCCAGGTCGGCATCCACCAGCGTATCCCAGAACCAGCGCGCCCCGGCCACCCAGGGCGCACGAATATTCTTGACCAGCAACGAGCCGGCAATCATGCGTACCCGGTTATGCATCCACCCGGTATGCCACAGCTCACGCAGCCCGGCGTCGACGATGGGAAATCCGGTTTGCGCGTGCTGCCAGGCTTGCAGCAGCGCATGATAATCATGGCGCCAGGGAAAATCGGCATAACGCTCGTTGAGCGGCGCCGTGGGCGTATGCGGAAAATGAAACAGCACATGATGGGCAAACTCGCGCCAGCCCAGTTCGCGCAGGAAAGCGGGCGCACCCGGTCGACCACTGGCCGCGTGCCACACCTGCCGCGGCGAAATTTCTCCGTGATGCAGAAAAGGGGAAAGCCGCGACACTCCGTCACGCGCCGGATAGTCGCGCGCTTCATCATAGTCCGCCAACTTCTGGTCGACGAAACGCTCCAGCTGCGCCAGGGCGCCAACTTCACCGGGCTGCCAGGCGGCCGCCATCCCCGTTGTCCAGTCGACTGTCGGTAACAGTCCCAGCGCCGCCGCAGACGCTCCCGCAGGCCAGTGTTGCGGCGGCGGTATGCGCTCCGGGGCGGGCAGCACGGCGTCCGGCTCGCCGCGCGCCGACAGATTGCGCCAGAACGGCGTGAACACGCGATAGGGATCGCCCTTGCCGGTACGCACTTCCCACGGCTCGAAAAGCA
>SLLK01000072.1 GCA_007134115.1 Gammaproteobacteria bacterium
CCCCCTGGCGGCGCCGGGCTTCGGCGTTTTCCGGATGTAGCACCCAACCCGGGCAGGACATTCATGTTCAACAAGATTCTGATTGCCAATCGCGGCGAGATTGCTTGCCGGATCATGCGCACCTGCCGGCGTCTGGGTGTGCATACGGTCGCCGTCTACGCCGAAGCCGACCGTTACGCCCGGCATGTGGCCATGGCCGACGAAGCGGTATGTATTGGTCCCGCCGCCGCCAGTGAGTCCTATCTGAACACGGCGCGGTTGCTGGATGCCGCGCGCACCACCGGCGCGCAGGCCATACACCCGGGCTACGGCTTTGTCTCCGAAAACGCCGATTTCGCGCGGCATTGCGCCGAGGCGGACATCACCTTTATAGGCCCGGCCCCGGAAACCATTGAGATCATGGGCTCCAAGAGCCGTTCCAAGCAATTGATGGCGGATGCCGGCGTGCCGGTGGTGCCCGGCTGGCATGGCGGCGAGGCCAAACCCGAACAGCTTGCCCGCGAAGCCAAAGACATCGGTTTCCCGCTGATGATCAAGGCGGTGGCCGGCGGCGGCGGCAAGGGTATGCGCGTGGTGCGCAGTGCCGATGATTTCGCCGAAGCGCTGGACGGCGCACAGCGTGAAGCCCGGGCCGCCTTCGGCGATGACTGCGTGCTGCTCGAGCGTTACCTGGAACAGCCGCGGCATATTGAGTTCCAGATTTTCGGCGACAGTCACGGCAATATCGTGCATCTGTTTGAACGCGAATGCTCCATACAACGCCGTTACCAGAAAATCATTGAAGAGAGCCCCTCGCCCTTCCTCGACGAGAGACTGCGCCAGGAAATGGGCGAGGCGGCCGTCCGTGCCGCGCGCACTGTGTCCTACCTGGGCGCCGGCACGGTGGAATTCATCGTGGATCATGCGGGCGACTTCTTTTTCATGGAGATGAACACCCGCCTGCAAGTGGAGCACCCTGTCACCGAGATGACCACCGGCGTGGATCTGGTGGAATGGCAACTGCGCGTGGCCGCAGGCGAAAAACTGCCGTCCGGCGGCAAGGCGCTCAAGCAGCAGGGTCACGCCGTGGAAGCGCGTATTTATGCGGAAAACCCGGCGCAGGAGTTCCTGCCCGCCACCGGCCGCATCAATCACCTGCGCACGCCGCCACCCGCCCGCGGATTGCGCCTGGACAGTGGTGTGCGCGAGGGCGATCGGGTCAGCCCGCACTACGATCCCATGCTGGCCAAGCTGATCGTGTGGCATGAAACCCGCGACGGCGCCATCAGCGCATTGCGCGAGGCACTGGCGCGCACCGCGCTGTTCGGCCTCCACAACAATATCGCCTTTCTCGCCGCTGTAGCGGCCCTGCCGGCCTTTGCCGCGGGGCAGATCGACACCGGCTTCGTCGACACGCATCTGGCACAACTGATCGAGCCGTCCGGCGATACACCAGCGGCCCTGTGGGCTGTCGGGGCCGCGCAATTGCTGCTCGCACAACAGGCACGATCAGCCGCGCTGGCAGCGGCTTCGGGTGATCCCTGGTCACCGTGGCAGGCCCGTGACGGCTGGCAGATCAACGCCACCGGGGTGATCCGTCTTTACCTCGGCACCCCCGGCCAGCCGGCGCAGACAGTGACGCTGACTGCGGATAAACAGGGCTGGCTCCTGAGTCGTAACGACACGCAACTGACACTGAGCGAGATCGCCCGCGACGGCGACACACTATCGCTGCGTATAGACGGCGAACCGGTGACAGCCATTGTGCTCGAACATGACAATGAACTGATTATCACGCTGGAGGGCGTACGCCACGCGCTGGCAGTGCCGCGCACCGACAGTGCCCACGCCGAAGACGACGGAGGCCTCATCGCGCCCATGCCGGGACGCGTGGTACGTGTGTACGTTGCCGACGGCGACCGTGTCGCCACCGACGCGCCGCTGCTGGTGCTGGAAGCAATGAAAATGGAATACACGGTACGCGCACCGGCCGATGGTCTGGTGCAACGGATCCTCTACCGCGAGGGCGACACTGTGGAAGCGGATACCCTGCTGGCGGAATTCACCACGGAAGAGATATGAGCGCAGAGCAGGCAGCGTCGGGCGGCGAACTGCTGTCGCCGGCACAACGCTATGAACAACTGCTGGATGCGGGCGCACTCACGGCGGACCCCGCACAACGTGAGGCCATCGATGCCCTGGATGCCATTTATACGCAGCTGTGCGCACGGGCTCCGCGCGTACCGTTGTGGGCAACCGCACTTCGCTGGCTGGGCCGCCCGCCACCGCGCCCGCCGGTGCGCGGCCTCTACCTCTGGGGTGATGTGGGGCGCGGCAAGACGTTCCTGGTCGACCTGTTCTTTGATTGTCTGGCCCACCGCGACAACGGCGGGCATCCGGACCTGCACGGACGCCGGGTACATTTCCATCGCTTCATGCGTGAGGTACACCGGCAACTGCGGAACGAGCCTCGTGAACAGAATCCGTTACAGCGCATCGCCCGGCGTATAGCCGCGCGTACCCGGGTGCTGTGCCTGGATGAGTTCTTCGTCGCCGACATCGCCGATGCCATGCTCCTGCACGGACTGCTGGACGGGCTTTTTTCCCATGGCGTCACACTGATCACCACGTCCAACACCCCGCCCGACGCGCTCTATCGTGACGGCCTGCAACGTGCGCGCTTCTTGCCCGCCATTGCCCTGTTGAAGCAACACACCCGGGTGCTGGCCTTGAAGGGCGACACGGATTATCGCCTGCGCACTCTGGAACAGGCCGAGCTGTATCACACCCCGCTGGACAAGGCCGCCGACCGCATCCTGGCCGACTGCTTCGGTGAGCTGGCCCCGGAGAGCGGCGCGGACAACGTGGCACTGGATGTGGAGGGCCGCACCATTACCGCGCTCAAGGCGGCCGACGGTGTGGCCTGGTTTGACTTTGGCGAACTGTGTGACGGCCCGCGCAGCCAGAACGACTACCTGGAACTCGCGCGCTGCTTTCATACCATTTTGCTGTCCAACATACCGGTATTCGACTGGCGGCAGGACAACCAGGCACGACGCTTTATCCACCTGGTGGACGTACTCTACGATCATAACGTCAATCTGATCGTGTCCGCCGCTGCCGAACCGCGCGAGCTGTATCAGGGCAAACGCCTGGGCTTCGAGTTCCAGCGCACCGTCAGCCGACTGCTGGAAATGCAAAGCCACGAATATCTGGGTGGGGCGCACAAGGGCTGAGCCTCTGCCGGCGGCACACAAATGGCGCTCTTACAATCGCCGTAACTCGCGCACCGCAACGCTTAGGGTTTCTATATCCAGATCATCGCACCGGCGAAACTCATCCATAAGGCTGCTGAAACGGTGCAAATCGTCGCCATGCCGGGCCCGCCATTGCTCGAATACGTCCTGCGCACCGGTGCCAGCCGCTTCACTGGCCGACAGCATCTGTTTCAACAGATCAGCGTAGAAGGTGTACAGATCGTCCCGCAAGCCGCTGTGCGCACGCGCGGCCCGGTGCCCGCTGACGGCCATCCGGTCAACAGCCCGGAATAACCAGTCCACGCCCAGCGCCTCGGCGACACCCGTATAGTTCGCCGCCACACGATGCACATCGAGCCCGCCGTGGTGTGCCAGGCGCACCACATCAAGCGCGGGGAACAGGCAGTCCATCGCCGCCAGGCGCTGTGCCAGTGCCTGCGGCACCCCTTCGGCATATAGTGCAGCTATATCCTCTTCCACCTGTGCCTGGCGTGCGTCGCCCAGCCAACTGGCGGTATCCTCCAGCAACGCCCTGACGCCGGGAGCATAGCGGGCAATGGCGGCGGCTATATCGATACATTCGCCGGGGGCGGCGAGGAACCAGCGCGTGCCATGCTCAATCAGGTAGCGACTGCGATTAAGCAGTTCGATCTGGCGCTCGGCCTCTATGCTGTTGTCCAGCGCCTCGATGCCGGCCCACACATCGCGTATCAGATAAACCTCGCGGGCACAGGTATAAGCCCTGGCCACCGCCGGCATGGACACCACCATCTCATCGGCAAGGCGACGGGCAAAACCGGCCCCCATGCGATTGACCAGGCTGTTGGTGATGCCGTTGGCGACAATTTCGCGGCGCAGGCGGTGGCTGCCGATCCAGTGCTCATACTTCTGGCGCAATGGCGCCGGGAAATAGAGTGGCAACTCCTCACGCATGTACGGGTCTTCCGGAATGTCCGAATCCAGGAGCTGCTCATAGGCATCGATCTTGGCGTAGGCCATGAGCACGGCCAGTTCCGGCCGGGTCAGGCCATGCCCGCGGGCCGCCCGCGCCGACACCGCCTCGTCATCCGGCAATGCCTCGAGTTCACGTGCCAGTCCCACCTCCTGCTCCAGACGTCGCATCAGGTGAGCATGGCTGGGCAGGGCGGCATCAGCCCGCGCCTGCATCATGCTCAACGCTTGCGTCTGGAGGTAATTGTCACGCAACACCAGTGACGCGACTTCTTCGGTCATCTCGGCCAGCAAACGGTCACGTGCCTCGCGATCCAGTGCGCCATCGTGCATCGCGGCATTCAGGGCAATCTTGATATTGACCTCGTGATCGGAACAGGCGACGCCGGCGGAATTGTCGATGGCATCGGTGTTGATGCGCCCGCCGAGCAAGGCATACTCGATACGCGCACGCTGGGTCAGGCCCAGGTTGCCGCCCTCGCCGACGACCCGGCAACGCAATTGCCCGGCATCAATGCGCACACCGTCACTGGCACGATCACCCACGTCGCCATGGGTTTCTGTGGCAGCCTTCACGTAGGTGCCGATACCTCCGTTCCACAACAGATCCACCGGCGCCTGCAGAATGGCCTTGACCAGTTCGTCGGGGGTCAGGTTGCCTTCGTCTATATCCAGCACGGCCG
>SLLK01000252.1 GCA_007134115.1 Gammaproteobacteria bacterium
CGCAGATCGATCTGCAGATACCCGAAAATGGCGAGGAAGAAGAATTCCGCGATGTGGTCGCCCTGCTGCTGCGCAGGCCGCGGGAAGACCGCATTGAAGCCCTGTTGGCAAAGGCCCGGGAAACGTCCCTGAGCGCAGAAGAGAAAACCGAACTGAAGACCCTGCTCAACCGTCAGGGCGGGGCAGGGCCATGACTCCGGGCGTCATGGCGTATCGACGATGCGTCAGGCGCAGGCCGGGAACCACAGTACTGGCCGCGGAGTCCAAACTCGCGTAATATGGCGCGTTTTTCTCCGGACTCCGGGCAGCAACAGCTCACATACACAGGCACGGTTGACACAGATGAGTGAAGATCAGCGTTCGCGGCTCAAGACCCTGATTGCGCGAGGCAAGGAACAGGGTTTCCTGACCTTCGCCGAGGTCAATGACCACCTGCCCGACGATATCGTCGATCCCGAACAGATCGAAGATATCATCAACATGATCAATGACATGGGCATTACCGTCCACGAAGAGGCGCCGGAGGACGATTCCATCGTGCTCTCCGATGCGCCGGTGAGCACGGATGACGATGCCGCCGAGGAAGCCGCCGCCGTGCTCGCCTCCACCGTGGAAGCCGAATTCGGCCGTACCACCGACCCGGTGCGCATGTACATGCGCGAGATGGGGACCGTGGAGCTGCTTACCCGCGAGGGCGAGATCAAGATCGCCAAGCGCATTGAGGAAGGCCTCGGTGAAGTGCTCAAGGCACTGGCCAGCTACCCCGCCACCATCTCCTCGCTGATTTTCGAATATGACCGCATCATGCAGGAAGGCGGCCGCCTCAACGAAGTGATTGTGGGCTTCGTCGACCCCTCACAGCTCGATGATGAACTCACCGACGAGGAATCCGGCTACGTCCCCGAATCAGTGGAGAACGGCGAAGACACCGAAGACGCCGATGCTGATGACGACGATGACGAGGATGCCGAGGAGCCGGTGGACACCGGCCCGGACCCCGAAGAAGTGGACCGGCGCTTCGATGAGTTGCGTGCACAGCTCAAGGCCACGCTCAAGGCGCTGCAGAAGCGCGGTTATCACCATGAAACCACCGCCGCCGAGCGACTCAAGCTGGTCGCCATGTTCATGCACCTCAAGCTGGCCCCGCGCATGGTGCAGGCGCTCAGCGAACAGCTGCGCCAGGTGGTTGAACAGTTGCGCGCCCAGGAGCGCGCCATCATGGACCTGTGCGTGAATGTCGCCGGCATGCCACGGCGCGACTTCGTCGCCAACTTCCAGGACCACGAGACCGAAACGGACTGGATAGACAAGCAGGTTCGCGCCAAGCGCAAGCACTCGGCCACCATCGGGCGCCATCGCGAAGACATCGTCAAGATGCAGGATCGGCTGCGCCAGATCGAGAGCGACGCGCTGCTGCCCATCGCCACAATCCGCGAGATCAACCGCCGCAAGACCATCGGTGAGGCCAAGGCGCGCCGTGCCAAGAAGGAAATGGTGGAAGCCAACCTGCGCCTGGTGATCTCCATCGCCAAGAAATACACCAACCGTGGCCTGCAGTTCCTGGACCTGATTCAGGAAGGCAACATCGGCCTGATGAAGGCCGTGGACAAGTTCGAATACCGGCGCGGCTACAAGTTCTCCACCTACGCCACGTGGTGGATTCGCCAGGCGATTACGCGCTCCATTGCCGACCAGGCGCGCACCATCCGCATCCCGGTGCACATGATCGAGACCATCAACAAACTTAATCGCGTATCACGCCAGATGCTGCAGGAAATGGGCCGCGAGGCGACGCCGGAAGAACTCGCCGAACGCATGGAGATGCCCGAAGACAAGGTGCGCAAGGTACTCAAGATCGCCAAGGAACCCATTTCCATGGAAACGCCCATCGGCGATGACGAAGATTCGCATCTGGGTGATTTCATCGAGGACGCCAACGTGCTCTCACCGGTGGACCTGGCGACCAAGGAAGGCCTGCGCGAGTCCACACACAACATGCTGGCCAGCCTCACTCCGCGTGAGGCCAAGGTCCTGCGCATGCGTTTCGGCATCGATATGAACACCGATCATACGCTCGAAGAGGTGGGCAAACAGTTCGACGTCACCCGCGAGCGTATCCGCCAGATCGAGGCCAAGGCCCTGCGCAAGCTGCGCCATCCCACACGCAGCGAACAGTTGCGCAGTTTCCTCGACGAATAAGCCTGTGGCGGCGCCAGGTTAAGGAAACGCTGATCTATTCGTCGTTAAGCCCCGGGCGGGCAATGCACAGGCCCGGGGTACGCCGCCGGCAAGGCTCATACGCCCCTGCGCTGACCCGCCGTGAAACCGTGAGTCCACGCCGTCGATAGCGCGCGACAGCGAAGCCCGGCCCGCCTGCCTCGCCGTGACCCATCCGCTGGCCTCCAGTCTTCATCAACTATTGCTGCGCAGCGTCCGGGCGTCTCCAGTTGGAGGGCTGCCCGACGGTACCGGCAACACATCATGGTTGGCCAGCAACCGGCGCAGCTCGTCGCTCGCCAACGGCACGCTCAGATAGTAGCCCTGCGCCTCCTCACAGCCCCACTCACGCAGGGTATCCAGCTGCTCCTGTGTTTCCACGCCTTCGGCAATCACCCGCAGGCCGAGGCCATGCGCCATGGCGATAATCGTGCGCGTAATGGCCACGGCGCCCTCGTTGCGGGGAATACCGGCCACAAAGCTCTTGTCGATCTTGAGGTAGTTGAGATCGAAGCGCTGCAGATAGCCCAGTGAAGAATACCCCATACCGAAATCATCAAGCGCCACACTCACTCCCAGCTCATGCAACGCCTGCAATGCAGCCAGCGTGTCGTGGGCGCCATCCATCACCATGGTCTCGGTAATCTCAAGCTCCAGCCACAAGGGGTCCACGCCGGCACTGCTCAAGGCCCCGCGAATACTGTCGACCAGATCCGCTTGCCGGAACTGCCGTGCGGACAGATTGATTGCCATACGCACACACGGGTGCCCGGCGTCACGCAAGCAGCGCAACTCACGGGTCGCCTCATCGAGCACCCACTGCCCGATAGGCAGAATGAGACCGGTATCCTCGGCCAGCGGAATGAAGTCGGCCGGCGAAACCAGCCCCAGTTGCGCGTTGTTCCATCGCAACAGGGCTTCAACACCGGTCACCTGGCCTGTGGCCACATCGACGATGGGCTGATAATGCAACTGAAACTCGTTGCCTGCCAGCGCCCCGTGCAGGGCGCTGTGCATGGTCAACTCGCGCACCGCGCTGGCGTTCATCTGGCCGGCATAGAAGCGGTAGCCGGCTCGCCCGTCCTCCTTGACCTGGTACATGGCCAGATCGGCGTTGCGCATCAGTTCATCCGGTTCGGAGGCATCGCCGGGGAAACAACTGATGCCGATACTGGCGGAAACGAACAGATTGCGTCCGCCTATTTCGACGGGCTCGGTGAGTGCGCTCATGATCTTGCGCGCCACCACGGCTGCATCGCCCGGTGCGGCCAGTTCCTCCAGCAGGATGGTGAATTCATCGCCACCCAGACGCGCCAGCGTATCAGTCTCGCGCACGCAGCCCTGGAGGCGCACGGCCAGTTCCCTGAGCAGCTGGTCTCCGGCGGCATGGCCGAGTGAATCATTGATATTCTTGAAGCGGTCAATATCCATGAACAACACCGCCATCGCGCTGTCATGCCGCCGCGCGCGCGCGGTCGCCTCGCGCAGGCGATCACGGAACAGAAACCGGTTGGGCAGACGGGTCAGCGCGTCATGGTGCGCCAGGTATTCGAGTTTCTCCTCATACGCCTTGTAATCGGAGATATCATTGAAGACCACCACGTAGTAGCCAGGCGCACCGTCTTCAGCGCTGACGTTGCTGACACTGACCAGTGCCGGATAACTCTCGCCACAGCGGCGGCGACCGATGAATTCGCCTTGCCAGTGGCCTTGCTGGCGCACGAGCGCGATGATTTCTGCAAGCAGGCCACGGTTTTCCTCGAACAACTGAGTACGCGACGCATTGCCCAACACCTCCTCGGCGGAGTAACCGGTGATCCGGGTATAGGCCGGATTGACCGACACCACGCAGCCGGCGTGATCGAGAATCATCACACCCTCGGCGGTATTGTTCAGCGCGTTGGCCGCCAGGCGCAGTTCCTGCTCGACACGGCGACGCTCGGTAATATCACGCTGAATGGCCGCGTAATGCGTGCAGGTCCCGCGATGATCCAGAACGGGCGTAATCTCGATATCAATCCAGTAGGGCGTGCCGTCGGCAGCATAATTGACCAGTTCGGCAGACACCGGCTCGTCTTGCTCCAGTGCCGCACGGATGGTTGCCAGCGTTTTCCGGTCGGTGCGCTCGCCCTGCAGCATCCGCGGACTGCGTCCAATGACCTGCTCGGCGGTGTACCCGCTCATGCGCTCAAAGGCGGGGTTCACATAGACAATCCGGGGGCCGGGCTCATCGAGTTCATCAGCACGCGTGATGATCACCATATCGTTCAAGCGCTCAACCGAGGATTCCAGCAGGCGCAGACGCTCCAGATCCCGATTGCGCGCCGTCACATCGCGGAACACCACACTGCTGTGTACCCGCTGCTGACTGTCGGTAAACAGGGTGCTGGCGACCTCCGCGTCGAAAACGCTGCCATCGCCGCGCGTGAAACACAATTGCCCCTGGAAGGAGCCGTTACGTTCACGCTCCTCAAGCGCCTCATACAGCGCCGCCCGATCATGTTCGGCCATCAGGGCCAGGCCGTCGAGCTTCTGCAGCTCAGCCTGGGAGCGCCCCAGGATACGACAGGCGGCGGCATTGGCCGCAAGGACTAGGCCACCGGGCTCAGCCAGCAGGATGCCGTCGAGACTGGTCTCGAA
>SLLK01000324.1 GCA_007134115.1 Gammaproteobacteria bacterium
GGCGACGCGCCGGGCGACATGCGTGCCGAACTGAGTGTCTGGTCCAACGTGGAGAGCGTGTATTCCTCTCAAGATCTACAGGACCGCTTTGCTGAGTTTACCGACATCATGGCCGTTTCTTTCACCGCCATGATACTGATCGGTGGTTTACTGGGATTTGCCATCCTATTTAACACGGTCTCCGTTGCTGTGGCGGAGCGCACCCGCGAATTTGCCTCCCTCAGGGTTCTGGGTTTTTCTAAGGGGGAGATCTATACGCTGGTCATCCGCGAAAACGGTCTGGCAGTGATTATCGGACTGCTCCTTGGACCCCCGTTAGGACGGGGGATTAGCCTATTCATTGCCGAAAGCATCAGCAGTGAGTTATTTTACTTGTCACCACTAATCAGTTGGCCAGCCTATCTCATCACCGGACTGATTGTTTTGGTGTTTGTGGGCATCGTGTGGTTGGCCATCTGGTTCCGCATTCGACGCATTCAATTCCTGGAGGCCCTCTCCAGCCGTATGACGTGAAGGGAGTGATTGGATGAGCAAGCGACTACTCATCATTCTATTGGCACTTATCCTACTGGGCGGTGGCGCAGTGGCGTATTATTTTCTGGCGGCCCCCCTGCCAGTGACGGCCCACCGGGTGGAGAATCGTCTCCTCACCGACGATCTCAATCTTACGGGGACGCTGGAGGCCACAGAGGAGCGCCAGCTCTTCGCCACGCAACCCATGACCATTCATGAGCTCCCGGTGCATCGCGGTGATCGGGTCGCCCATGGAGAGGTCCTGGTGAGGGGCCGCTTCGCCGAGGGGGAACTCCACGTGCAGGAGATCAACACCCAATTAGAGTCCCTCCGGAGCGAACGGAACTGGCTTCAGGAACAGATCCTTCGACAGAAAGCATACGCCGAACGGCACATACAACGGTTGCAGGAGGAAGTGCAACGGGCGGTAGACTATCGAGATCGGGTCGTTGCCCTCGTAGAGTCCGGAGCGCTACCTGCGATTCAAAGGAACGAGGCCGAACAAGCCCTCAATCGAGCCCGCACGGAAGCCGATGTCGCCACCCAGCTGCTCTGGGAAGTCGATGGACTCATTCATCAGAAACACCTGATTGAAGGTCAAATTCAACTGCTTGAGGACAGTCGTTCGGTAGCAGAAGATCAATTGGAGGAGACGGTGCTCCGCGCTTCTAGCGATTGGGAAGTGGTGGAAGTACAGGTACAGGTCGGAGACCGTGTGGCTTCGGGGACGCCCATCATTCATCTTCAATCCCTTAAACGGGAAGCCCGGGTGGATGTGTTCGCGGAAGATGCCCTGCGATTGCAGCCGGACCTTGCGGCTCGTCTCACCGGTGATGCCTTACCCGAGCCCCTGGATGGGCGTATCAGCGAATTGTACCCCCGGGCTATAGAGCGGATGTCGGATCTAGGAGTGTTGGAACGACGTCTCCCGGTGGTTATTGAATTGATGAACGCGCCTGCACATCTCATCCCGGGCCTGCCTGTGGATGTGCAGATTCTCTTGGATGAGATCAATTCACTAGCCGTTCCCAGGGAAGCGGTGTTTACTTGGGAAGGAGGCGATGCGGTCTTTCGCATCGTCGACGAGCGAGCGGAGGTCGTCCGAGTGGAGGTGGGTCTACGAAGCGATCGGTGGATGGAGATTCGGGAAGGTTTGGATCACGGTGATGTGATTATCATCCGTCCGCCATCGGAGTTGGAGACTGGGAAAAGAGTCCGCTACTCTCAATAACCTCTAGAAATCGAGACCGATAGTAGTCATTTGTAACTTCCCCCGTTGGCTATTCTTCTATTGCCCGGGGGCACCGGCAAAGATTACCCGATGCCCCCGCATCCACAACCCTACAGTTGGTTCACCTGTCGCTTAAGTTGTTTATTACTAATCCAATCAAACCGTCAATGGTGAAGACATGCAGTGTCTGTCCTGAAGAATCGGCTAGTGCTGCACGTGTGATTACCTCCCCCTTTACACTGTCATAGAAGATGACGTGCTCGTCAAACGGGAATACTTGTGACAGTGCCAAACCCTTTGCAGAAAATTTCACATACCACTCTTCAGAGTTGATTAACCGAATCCAAGTGGCTCGGCTTTCGCCATAATTGCCCGAGTATTTCCGAACCGTCTCGCTCATTTGAAGGATTTGCGTTTCATTATCGGGGAATTCGATTAACAAGTCCGAATGGAACAAAGCGGCATGGAACGACGCGGCTTCGTCAACATCATAGAGCCACATACCCGGAAGTTCTCCGACCAAGACTTCTTCTCCGGTATCTTCAACAATAGAAAAGCTCCAATTCTCGCTGAGCAGGACTGGCAAACCCAACATAGCATTAAGTTTCGAGGAAATGGTGTCCTCCATGTCGGTATCGTTTTTCACCCAAGTTCCCTCGGAGGATGAACTCCGCATCGGCAAAAAGGCGAGAAGATCTAAACTTACCTGGTGCAAGGATTCCTCACGCCCATCGGCCCATTTGACGACCAAATCCGCCGTGAATACTGATGCGTGATGTCTGGAACCGTTCGCCTCGACCAGCATCCCGAGTTCCTCGTTTCTTTCGAAATTGGAATACTCCAACAAGATGGCAAAGGACATCGCATCCCGGGTCGGAACATTCAAGATATCGACGATGCGGTCCTGACTATCCAGGAGGAACGTTCGCTCCACACCAAATTCAATGGCATCCACAAGATATTCAGAGATTACATACGTGTCGCCATCGATCCGCACGAACGGCGCATCGAGATCGCTGCTGTATCCGCGACTGCTAATTTCACCAACCAGAAGATTCTCTGTCCACACCCAAACTTCTAGCAACTCCTCGTAAGGCGAATTGCCGTAGTTGCGGGCCGTGATCACCGGTTGGGCCTCATCAAGACGCACCGAGTTCCACTCGTCCTGAAAATCTTCCAATACATCCTCCAACACAGCCAAAGTCACCCGCTCGCCGTTGAGCCAGATCCGGGTATCGGGTGTCACCGGAAGATCCTGTCCAGGCAGTGTTTTTTTACGGAGCGACAACCTACCTGATTCAATATCGATACTGCCATAGAAATCTTCATTGTCTTCCGTCTCCGCACGAGCCAGGAAGGCGTCAGCGAAGGTATCCACATACACTTCAATGCGAATCACATTCCCTGAACTGTCCTGAGTCAAGATGACCCACTCATCCTTGAGATCATCTTCAAAGTGCGTGAGCAGTTCCGAAGCGCTCGGAGACAGCGGATCTTCGTTGAGCACCAGTTCCACGGCTAATTCGCCGTCTTCCTGCGCCAGTTGATACACCACACCACCGACAGTGATCCGCTGGGATACTGTCCGATAGGCTGTCCAGCGTCCACCCAGTTTCTCCCCAGCAGCCACCACATAGACCAGTCGACCATTGCGAAGCAAACGCTCCACGGAAAGACCCTCAATACCCGTCAAACTGCTAGCACCAAAGAGGGCAATCCGCTCAGCCAATGTATAGTCACCGGAAGAAAAGTTACCTTCTTCCTGGTAATCAAAACGCTCGAAAATAAGTGCATCCTTGCCCGCTGCCGGATCCCCATCGGAATCGCCGGGAAGCGTGAAAAGTGCGTTTTGCGTCATCAGCGCCATGGCCTCTCGGGTCATCCACGCATCAGTCGGTAAAGACACTCCCTCGGTCAATCCCAGCTCCGCCGCCTTGGCAATGTGACTGGCCGGCCATGGACCCACCACGGAAGGCTCGTACCCGAGTGCGCGAACCATCATGGTGGCCGCCTCCGCCAATGTCACCGGGGCCTGCGGATCGAACCGCCCATCCGCCCGTCCCTGAATGATTCCCATGGCATGGGCTGCGTTGATCCATCCATAGGCCCACTGGGGAATTTCTGAAACGTCTGTGAAGGTGGGAAGACTGCTCGCAAGGGCCGTTGCCGTCGTGCCTCGATTTAACGTCGCCACCGCCACTTTGGCAAATTCGGCACGACTCAGGCTATTCTCCGGACCCACAGTCTGATCTCCGTAACCTTCGAAAATCCCCGCGGCGTGGAGCAGCGCAAAAGCCTGTGCGCTATCCGCATCATCCGCTACATCCATAAAGGGGGAGCGGACAATGTCCACTGGAGCCGCCGCAGTGACAGGACCCACTACGCTCATCATCAACAACATCACCAACATCAGTGCTACAACTCTCGGTCGCATATATACCTCCTTGTATTTTGTGACACTCAAAAAAAGCCAGCTGCAGGAGCTGGCCCTCTTTCATCTTGTACTCGCGCAGTCGGATCCCCTTTAAGATCCTGTTACAACTCCGTGACAATAGCCGGACAATATCCATTCCCTCACAACTTCAGTGACGGATCATCCTCAGCATCCCGTTGTCGCTGCTCCAGTTCATGGAGGCGCCGTTCCAACTCTTGGATTCGCTCATCTACTTCCTTCTTCGGGGCCTCACCACTTAACTTCCGTCTCAACCAGACGGGAAGGCCCGATATTTCCAACAACAGCAGAAACACGATCAGCCATAACAAAATGCGAATTGGTTCGCCAAAGGCATCGATGGGACACATGCAAACACTCCTCCCCAGGAACTTTGTTGATGATGGATCAATTGCCGGCGCACTGTCAGTGTCCTCAACTCCAAAGCAAGAAAGCCCCCACAAAGATGAGTACAACGCCCAGCCCCCGGGTCACCGACAGGTACAAATCGCTGGGTTCCACATCGCGGAATTGCCAGCCCTTCTGCAACTGAAAGGCCAGTCGCGGATTCAGAGCGGACAACAGTCCCGAAGCCATGACCAAAATGCCTGCCAGCCCCTGACCTGGAGACCGTCTCTCCTGTGCCGCAGATTGACCGCTACCGTAAACCAAAATCCCCA
>SLLK01000259.1 GCA_007134115.1 Gammaproteobacteria bacterium
TCAGTTCGGGCCAGTCGGGGATCTGTAATCCGGCCACTCGCGTGCCGGTATCCGGGTGCCGGTGACAGGGTTTTTCGTGCCACACGCCATCCAGAGTGCGTCCGGTCGCCAGATCAACCCCGGCGCCAATCGCGCCCTGATGGAGGTTGGCCTTGCCCCCGGAGCGACTGGTGGGCAGCCGCAGCATGGCCATCACCGGCACACCATGCAGGACCACTGTTCGAATGTCCGGTATGCCCTGGTAGCTGATGTCTTTAAACAGCCGGTTGGGGGGGACGCGATACTCGATAATCGCGCGATCACTGGAACCGCCCAGGCTGTAAAGACCGCTGAGGATGTTGGAAATGTGAAACCGCAGGTCACCGATATCCAGCGGGCGACCATTGCCCTTGATATAGACTGCGCGACCGTCGGCGCCCAGGCGCTCGTGAATCACGAGGATGCCGTTGCCGCCACTGCCCTGGGCCGGCTTGATGACAAAATCATCGTGTCCCGCCAGTGCCGTCGCCAGCGAGCGATTCTCGTGCTCGGTGGCGATCACCGCGTAGGTCTCGGGCACCTTGATGCCGGCGTTCTGCGCCAGTTCCCGCGTGCGCAGTTTGTCGTCGACCAGCGGGTACCGGCTGCGCGCATTGTAGCGCTGTATGTAGTGCGCATTTCGCTTGTTGATGCCCAGCATGCCCGCGCGCCACAGATGACCGAGTGGCCAGCTCATGGCCGCTTGTCCACGCCCGGCAGCATGTGGCGGAAGCGCCACAGTTCGGTGAGGCGGTACCCGGTGTAGCGCCCGGCCAGCAGCAGCAGCGCCAGCACCACCAGAAGGATTTCCGGAAACACGAAGACCATGTGCTCCACCTGCGGGTGGGTCATCAGCAGATATCCCAGGATGGCCGTGAGCATGCTGCCTCCCGCCTGGGTCAGCGCTTCCTCGGCGCCCTGTTCCTCCCACACCACCGACATGCGTTCGATGGTCATGGCCAGAATCACCATGGGGAACACGGATATCACCAGGCCCTGCCGGTAACCCAGCATGTTGCTGACAATACTCACCAGGGCCATGAGCATGATGACCAGCGTGAGTACCGCGGCTATGCGTGGCACGAACAACAGTTGCAGCCGTTCCATGTAGAAGCGCACGAGCAGCCCCACGCTGACCAGCAGGGTGAACAGGGCGATGCCCAGCAACAACTGTGTTTCGCGGAAGGCCAGCGCAATCAGCACCGGCATAAAAGTGCCGAAGGTGCTGATACCGATCATGTTGCGCATGAACACCACCAGCAGCGCACCAATCGGCAGTGTGAAGAGGATGCGGTAGAGGTTCTGTGTCTCCACCGGTAGCCCCATCAGCGAGAAGTCGGTCAGCGGTGATTCCTGCACGGTGGGCAGAGCCCGCACGAGCTCCGCCTGCGGGCGTACATGGCGCGCCACGGAGAAGTTCACCTGGCCGGCGTCACCACCGCTGAGATTGAGCAGTGGGCGCTCGCCTGCAAACCATATCAGGAAGTCCTCGGGCAGCTCGCGCCGCTCGCTGGTGACCGGGTCGAAGAGCAACCACTGCTGGCCGTTGTGTACCGACAGCAGGGTTTGTGCCCGGGCCCGGCGCATGCCGTCTTCCATCTGTACGCCGTACACCGGGCGGGCCGGGATGCGTGCGCCTGCCAGTACGTGGGCCAGATGTGCAGTCCAGCCGGGATCGCCGGCCGTCATGCCGCCCCGGATCATGCGGGTGTCGGCATCGGGTTCGCGGGCGTTGAGGCGCGCCAGCAGGTTGCGGGTGAAGGTTTCGATATCTGCTGAGCGCTGGCGGACCTCATCAAGTACCGACATCACGGCCGAATTCAGTGGTTCAGGATACGCCGGGATATCCGGCGGCGAGGGTGGTACCTGCCGGGTATCCAGTGCGGCGGGACCGTCACGATAGAATACGGCGCGGTAATACAGGCTCTGCTCGCCGCTGGCGCGCCGTACCGACCAGATCGCGTGGCGGTTACCGTCCACCTGTTCCAGCGACAGGCCGAACTGGCGGGTGACAAAATCCTCACTGATGCGGGAAAACCCGGGCTGGCTCTCCGGCAGGGGGAATTCCACCCTGACCGGCACGTCGGAGCGCGCCACAAAATCAATATGCGCTTCTACCGACCACGCGTTCTCCATCTGATCCGGCCGTACCGGCAGGTCCAGATTGACCACCTTGTGATAGAAGGTGCCGCCGGCGACTGCCAGCAGCACAACAACGAGGAACAACAGCTGGTAACGATGCCTCATTCCGGGCACGCTGCCGAGAGGGTGCGCTCCACGGCCGGATCAATCAGCGCCACGTCCGCGAGGAAGCGTCGGCCCAGCAGCACCGGGTAGGTCAGTTCACTGCGATCGGTCAGGGTGAACTCCGCCTCGTGCTGGCGGCCATCCAGGCAGAATTCAACGCTTGCAACCGGACGCCGGTCACGTTCTCCTGAATGTTGAACGATGCGGGTATGCCGCACCAGAGGTCGTTCCAGGGTGGCACGTTGCCCATCCGCCTCAAATACGAAACGCACCCGCTCCTCATCGTCGAGGTATTCAATATCCAGGGCATGCATGGAGGATGTGTTGGCGCCGCTGTCCAGTCGTGCCTCCGCTTCGATGTTGTCCGGCAGCACGACGATACGCTCTATATAGCCCATCACCTTGCGTGACGGCGCATCCCCGGCGTTGTCATTGCCGACGGCCTGTAACGACCAGGTCAGCAGCAACAAGGCGCACAATGTCCAGCATTTCATCACCAGGGTACTCCGCTGTTGCATCAGGCGGCGTTTTGCCGCCTGCGCGAAACGCTCAAGGTAGCCCGTCGCATTACCTGTATCAAGTCGCCGGGGAGTCGATGGCCGGGTCCGTGTCGGGTTAGCGCGACAGGGCGCGGTAGCCAATATCCCGCCGGTAATGGGCCCGCGGCCAGTCAATCAGGGCGACGGCCCGGTAGGCGCGTTGCTGCGCGTCCGCCAGATCGCTGCCGGTGGCGCAAACGCATAGCACCCGTCCGCCGGCGGTGACCACCTCACCCTCGCTGAGCGCGGTGCCGGCATGGAAGACCTTCACCTGCGCATCGTCAATTCGATCCAGTCCGGTGATGCGCTCCCCCTTGCAATAGCTGCCGGGATAGCCGCCGGCCGCCATCACCACGCCCAGCCCCGGGCGGGGATCCCAGTCCAGTGCTTGATGCTCAAGCTGTCCTGCCACGGCCGCCTGGCACAACGTCACCAGGTCCGAGCGCAGGCGCATCAGGATGGGCTGGGTTTCCGGGTCGCCGAAGCGGCAATTGTATTCCAGCACCCGCGGGTTGCCGGCGCTGTCGATCATCAGGCCCGCGTACAGAAAGCCGGCATAGGTGTGGCCATCGGCGGCCATGCCGTCGACCGTGGGCTTGATAATCTCTTCCATCACGCGGGCATGCAGTTTCCCGTCGATGACCGGCGCCGGGGAATAGGCGCCCATCCCGCCCGTGTTGGGGCCCCGGTCGCCGTCATCGCGCGGCTTGTGGTCTTGTGAGCTGGCCAGCGGCAGGATGTGCCGGCCGTCCACCATGACGATGAAGCTGGCTTCCTCGCCGGCCAGAAATTCCTCGATCACGACCCGGTGGCCGGCATCACCAAAGGCATTGCCTTCCAGCATGTCGCGTACCGCGGCAATCGCCTCGTCCTCGCTGCGGGCGACCACTACGCCCTTGCCGGCAGCCAGGCCATCGGCCTTGACCACGATGGGCGCGCCCTGTTCGCGTATATATGCTTCCGCCGCGGCAAGGTCGGTAAAGGCAGCGTAGGCGGCAGTGGGAATGTGGTGGCGGGCCAGAAAATCCTTGGTGAAGGCCTTGGAGCCCTCCAGTTGCGCCGCGCCGGCATCGGGACCAAAGCAGGCCAGCCCGGCGTCGCGGAAGCGATCCACCACGCCGGCTACCAGCGGCGCCTCGGGCCCGACGATGGTCAGGCCGACGTCCTCGTCACGGGCCAGCGCGACCAGGCCATCCAGGTCTTCCGCGTCCACCGCCACGTTGCGTACGCCGGGTTCCAGCGCCGTGCCCGCATTGCCGGGTGCCACCAGCACCTCAGCCACCTGCGGCGACTGCGCGGCCTTCCAGGCCAGAGCATGTTCGCGACCGCCGCCACCAATAACCAGAACCTTCATTCGTTACTCCCTGCAGGGCTGGGACCTGAAAAAAATTAACCATGAAGCGCATCGAATTGCGTGCAATCAAGCCAGGTTTTCCCGGGACATGGCTGAATCGGAGAGGTGTCCCGATCCGGCATCACTTCATGTCCTTTTTTCCCTTCATGCTCTTCATGTTTCGCTTTTATCAATGCCGGAAATGGCGCATGCCGGTGAACACCATGGCCAGGTTGTGTTCATCGGCGGCGGCGATGACTTCTTCGTCGCGCATGGAGCCGCCGGGCTGGATGACTGCGGTGATGCCGGCTTCGGCGGCCGCATCGATGCCGTCGCGGAACGGGAAAAAGGCGTCCGAGGCCATCACCGCGGCCTTGACCTCCAGGCCCTCGTCGGCGGCCTTGATGCCGGCGATGCGGGCACTGTAGACGCGGCTCATCTGGCCGGCGCCCACGCCCACGGTGGCCCCGTCACGGCCATACACGATGGCATTGGATTTCACGAAGCGCGCGACCCGCCAGGTGAACTGCAGGTCCTGCATTTCCTGCGCGGTAGGTGCGCGCTTGCTGACCACGCGTAATTCATCCGCATCCACAATGCGCAGGTCGCGCTCCTGGACCAGTACGCCACCGTTCACGCTGCGAATCTCCAGTTCGGTCTGGCGCTCATCGGCCCATTCCCCGCTGGCCAGCACGCGCACGTTGGGCTTGTCTGCCAGCACCGCCAGGGCCTCGGGTTCGACGATGGGTGCGATGATCACTTCGACGAACTGCTGTTTGATGATGGCGCGCGCCGTGTCCGCGTGCAGGGGACGATTAAAGGCAATAATGCCGCCGAAGGCCGAGGTGGGGTCGGTGGCGAAGGCGCGCTGGTAAGCCGCCGTTAGATCCTCACCGATGGCCACGCCGCACGGGTTGGCATGTTTGACGATCACGCAGGCCGGTTGTTCGAAGGTGCGCACGCATTCCAGCGCGGCATCGGTATCCGCCACATTGTTGAACGACAGCGCCTTGCCCTGGAATTGCTCGGCGGTGGCCACCGAAGCCTCGGGGCACTGACGGTCGCTGTAGAAGGCCGCCTGCTGATGCGGGTTTTCACCGTAGCGCATGGTTTGTTGCAGATGCCATTGCCGGTTGAGTGTATGCGGGAAGGGCTGGCGACTGCCATCCGGCGCAATGCTGCCCAGCCACGAGGCGATGGCGCCGTCATAGCGAGCAGTGTGCTCAAAGGTCTTGCAGGCGAGTTCGAAGCGACGCCGGGGCGAGAGTGCACCACCGTCGCGCAGTTCGGCGAGCACCTCCGTGTAATCCTCCGGATCGGTAATCACCGACACCCGCGCGTGGTTCTTGGCCGCCGCACGCAGCATGGCAGGCCCGCCGATATCAATATTCTCTATGGCCTCTTCCAGATCACAGTCGGGACGCGACACGGTCTGTTCGAACGGGTACAGGTTGACCACCAGCAGATCGATGGGCGCGATGTCGTGTTCCTGCATGATCTGCTCGTCGATCTGCGGGCGGCCCAGCAGCCCGCCGTGAATCATGGGGTGCAGGGTCTTGACCCGGCCGTCCATGATCTCCGGGAAGCCGGTATGCTCGGTGACGTCAGTGACCTGTATGCCGGCGTCGCGCAGCAACCGCGCGGTGCCGCCGGTGGACAGCAGTTCCACGCCCAGCGTTTCGAGCCCGCGGGCGAAGTCAGCCAGGCCGTGTTTGTCGGAAACACTCAGGAGGGCGCGCCTCACCTTGCTCATGCCGTGTCCTTTTTTCAGCGGGGATAGCGGGCAGCAGGCCACCGCTATGGGGCCCTGTCCGGGGACGGCATTTTAGCAGGTTCGACGGGCCCGTGTGTTGAAGCGACCGGTCCGGAAGGGGTTCCGGGCAGGCGCCTAGTCGACCAGTCCGTAGAGGGAAAGCTTCTTGCGCAGGGTGCTGCGGTTGATGCCCAGAATTTCCGCGGCGCGTGTCTGGTTGCCGGCAACATGGTCCATCACGGTACGCAGCAAAGGTGCCTCGACCTCGCGCATGACCATCGGGTGCAGATCGCCGGGGTTGTGCCCGTTGAGATCGGCGAAATAACGGCGGACGGCTTTTTCCACGCAGACGTGGAGCGGGTCCTCGGGGCCGGCGCTGAGTGGCACCACGTTGTTCTGCGTGCGGGCCTTTTGCATTCTTGATACTCCCGAGCCCGGTGGTCCGGGCGCCTCTTGTTATTGCGACTGCCATGCCTGACGGCGGGGTTGTTTCAGGCGGCCGCGCGCGCCGCTTGCCGGAAATAACCGGCCACTATTTCGAGCTGCTCAGGCGCTGCGGTAGCCCTCATCAAGGCCTGCCGCCAGGGCTTTTGCCCCGGATCATTGGCCAGATACCAGCCCAGGTGCTTGCGCGCGATGCGCACCCCGGTGTACTCGCCATAAAATGCGTGCAGGTCCTGTAGATGCCGACGCATGATGGCGTGTACTTCGTCCGCCGATGGCGGCGGCAACTCGCATCCGTGCGTGAGAAAGTGGCTGATCTCCCTGAACAGCCAGGGCCGTCCCTGTGCGGCACGGCCGATCATCAGCCCGCTGGCGCCGGTATATTCAAGCACCCTGCCTGCCGCCTGTGGTGTGGTGATGTCACCATTGGCCAGCACCGGCAGGGAGGTGCGGCTGACCACCTCGGCGATCGTATCGTATTCAGCGTGTCCACGGTAAGCGTCGCTACGCGTGCGCCCGTGAACAGCCAGAGCGGTGATGCCTGCATTCTCCGCAATATGCGCGATGCGCACTGCATTGCGCTGCGCGGGGTCGGGCCCGGTGCGGATCTTCAGCGTGACTGGTACATCCACCGCGGCGACCACCGCCCCGAGTATACGCCCGACCAGGGGTTCGTCTGCAAGCAGAGCCGAGCCGGCCTGCCTGCGGCAGACCTTTTTTGCCGGGCAACCCATGTTGATATCGATAATATGCGCACCGCGTTCCACATTCAGACGCGCTGCTTCGGCGAGCATCTGTGGTTCGGCGCCGGCAATCTGCACCACGCGCGGCTCGGGTTCGCCGTCGTGATCAAGCCGGTGGCGGGTCTTGTCCGTGTGCCACAGCCGGGTATCCGAGGTAATCATTTCCGAGACGGCCATGCCGGCGCCCAGGCGACGGCACAGGTGCCTGAAAGGGCGGTCGGTAACGCCCGCCATGGGCGCCAGTACCAGATTGTTGGGCAACCGCCAGGGTCCGATATGCATGGTTCGCCGTCTGTACTCAGGTGTTCCCGCTCAGGGAGCGACCGGCACCCGATTTGACGCCGGACGCAAATCATAGCTCTGCAAGGCTGCAGGAATAAAGCGTGGCCGGGTGGTTTCTCCGCCGCCGCGCCGGTTCCCGGGGCTCAATCCGGCGTGTGGCGGGGGGTTGCTCCAGCGCTGTGGAAATCGAAACGAAAGCCGGTGGCCTGCTCACCCGGGTCGGTGAGGTCCAGGCTGACCGGGGTTTGCGCATCGGGCTCCAGCAGTTCGTTGTCGGCGACCGGGGTGCCCAGGTAATCGGCGGGCCCGAAATGGCCTACCGCCACCACCTCGCCGCGCCGGTCTTCCATGGTGATGTACAGCAGCGGGTAGGGCTGGGCGAAGTCCGCCCGATTGGTGAGGATGCCGCTGAAATGCAGTCCGTCCTCCTGCTCGGGGTGGGCGGTCAGCTCGTAGCGCGTGAGTTCCAGGCGCGCCAGGTCCGTCAGCGGCGGCAGTTGGCACTGCCACGGCAGGCCTGCCGGCACCATTGTGCACAACTGCTCGGCACGCTGGCGCTGGTCGGGGTCTACGCCCCAGTGCGGCAGATTCCATGCGATGTACTGAAAAACCAGCGCCCCGGTCAGCAAAATGATTCCGGCCGTCCAGGCCAGTCGTGCGTGCCAGCTACTACCGCTATCGCCGGGGATCCAGTCTTCGAGCTGAAACGGTTCGGGTGGGTCGTCGTCATCCACCGGATCGTCGGCGGCTTCAGCCTTGAGCGCCAGGGCGGTATCAGCGTTTTCTTCGGCCACGGCTTCGCCGGTGTCCCCGGCAGCGGGGTGAATTTCTTCGCGGCCAGCAGGGAGGCGGTCGGTGAGCGCGGCCAGCGCGTCGAACACCGCGTCGCACTGTCCGCAGCGGGCACGACCCTGCGCCGCGCGCAGTTGCTCCGCGCTGACCCGGAACCAGGCATGACAGGAAGGGCAACAGGTATACATCAGCCGGCGTCCGGGTGGCGTCGACGGCCGCTCAGGCGCGCCCAGCCGTCGGCGATCACGGGCTCGTCCAGCGCAAAGTCCGCGGCATAGGCTTCAGCCACACGTTCTGCCTGTGCCGCGAGCATACCCGAGAGCACCAGGTGGCCGCCCGGACGCACCAGCGCGGTCAGGCGCGGGCGCAGCTCCAGCAACGGCCCGGCCAGAATGTTGGCGAGTACCGCGTCTACGGGTGACAAGGGTAACTCCTCCGGGGCATGGCACCGGATCAGCGGATCCAGGGCGTTATTCTGCGCGTTCTGCGTTGTCGCCCACAATGCCTGCGGGTCATTATCGGTGGCCAGCACGCTGGCCGCGCCCAGCCGTGCCGCCGCCAGTGCCAGTACGCCCGAACCACAACCGTAGTCCACCACTTCCTGCGCGCGCGGCGGATGGGCATCCAGCCATTGCAGGCACAGTGCGGTGGTGGCGTGGGTGCCGGTGCCGAAAGCCAGCCCCGGGTCGAGGCGGATGGTTATGGCGTCGTCGGGCATCTCGCGCGGGGTGTGTGCGGCGGTGGCGGGCACAATCCACAGCCGCCGGCCAAAACGCATGGGGCCAAAATCATCCAGCCAGGCGCGTTCCCAGTCCCGGTCGGCGAGTGGCTCAAAACGATGGGCCGGCAGTCCCGCCGGCGCCAGCGCGCGGTTCAGGGTCCGGCGTGCGGCTTCGGTATCGGTGTCTCCCGGCAGCAGGGCGCACAATTGCACGCTGGGCCACAGCGGCGTGGCCAGCGGCGCCGGCTCATAGACCGGGTTGTCGGCGGCATCCTGCAGGGTGATGGCCAGGGGCTGTAACTCGGCCAGTGCGGCCTCAATGCGCTCTGGCTGTTCGCCGGCGTCGACGAACAGTTGCAGCCAGGCCGGCGGAGCGCTCACGATTTCAGCTTTTGCTCCAGGTAATGAATATTGGTGCCGCCCGCGCGGAATGCCTCGTCCATCACCAGGTCCTGATGCAGCGCGCCGTTGGTCTGTATGCCCTCGACGACCAGTTCACCCAGTGCGGTATGCATGCGATTGAGGGCCGACTCCCGATTCTCGCCGTGGGCGATCAGCTTGCATACCAGTGAATCGTAATAGGGCGGCACTGAATAACCGCTGTAGAGGTGTGAATCGACCCGGATGCCGGGCCCGCCGGGCGCATGGTAGTGGCTGATGTGGCCGGGCGAGGGCACGAAGGTGCGCGGGTTCTCGGCATTGATGCGGCACTCCACGGCATGGCCGCGAACGACGATATCTTCCTGCCGGTAGCGCAGTTCCTCGCCGGCGGCGATGCGGATCTGTTCCTTGACGATATCCACGCCGGTGATCATCTCGGTGACCGGATGCTCCACCTGCACGCGCGTGTTCATTTCTATAAAGAAGAACTCGCCGTCCTCATAGAGGAACTCGAAGGTGCCCGCGCCGCGATAATTGATGCGCTGGCAGGCCTGGGTGCAAATCGCCCCGATGTGCTGGCGCTGTTCTTCGCTAATGCCGGGTGCTGGCGCTTCCTCGATGACTTTCTGATGGCGGCGCTGCATGGAGCAGTCACGCTCGCCCAGGTGGATGGCGTGCCCGTGCTGGTCGGCCAGCACCTGCACTTCCACGTGACGCGGGTTCTGCAGGTAACGCTCCATGTACACGGTGGCGTCGCCAAAACCCGATTGCGCCTCGCTGCGGGTCAGATCGATGGCTTCCAGCAGGTCGCCGCGCTCGTGTACCACGCGCATGCCACGCCCGCCGCCGCCGGCGGCAGCCTTGATGATGATGGGGAAGCCGATGTCCTCGGCCAGCCGCAGGTTCTCCTTGTCGCGATCACCCAGCGGCCCGCCGGAACCGGGCACGCAGGGCACGCCGGCTTCCTTCATGGCGCGGATGGCCGACACCTTGTCGCCCATCAGGCGAATGGTCTCGGCACGCGGGCCGATGAAAATGAAGCCACTGCGCTCCACCCGCTCGGCAAAGTCGGCGTTCTCGGAGAGAAAGCCGTAGCCGGGGTGAATGGCGCGTGCGTCGGTGACCTCGGCGGCGCTGATGATGGCCGGCATGTTCAGGTAGCTGTCGGTGGAGCGCGGCGGGCCGATGCATACCGTCTCGTCGGCCAGCAGTACGTGCTGCTGGTCGCGGTCCGCGGTGGAGTGTACCGCCACCGTGCGGATACCCATTTCGCGACAGGCGCGCAGCACGCGCAACGCGATTTCACCGCGGTTGGCTATGAGAATCTTGTCCAGCATGTTGTTTGTTCCGCCTCGAAGCGTTGCTGCCGGGGAGTCGCCCGGCGTGAACTACTCGATGATGAACAGGGTCTGGCCGTATTCGACCGGCTCGCCGTTCTCCGCCATGATCGCCGCGACAGTGCCGCTCTTGTCGCTCTCGATGGGGTTCATCATCTTCATCGCTTCCACGATACACAGCACATCGCCTTCCTTGACCTTCTGGCCGACTTCCACAAAAGCCTTGGCCGTGGGCGAGGGCGAGCGATAGAAGGTACCCACCATAGGGGCCTTCACGGCGTGCCCGTCCGGTGCGCCGCCACCGGCGGGTTCTGTCGGGGCTTCGCTGGCCGGCGCGGGTGCGGCGGCGGGAGCGGGTGCTGCCGCGGGTGCCGGTGCCGCCGTCGGTGCCGGCGGTGGGGCGCTGGTGGAATGCCGGCTGATACGCACGCTTTCCTCGCCCTCGTGTATTTCCAGTTCGGAGATGCCCGATTCCTCGAGCAGTTCAATGAGCTTCTTGACCTTGCGAATATCCATGAGTCTGACTGCCTTCGCTGTGTTGACCGGCCGCGCTACGCCTGGTTGTTTTCCAGTTCACGCAGGGCGGCTGCCAGTGCCAGTTCGTAACTGTAGGGACCAAAACCGCTGATAACGCCGCGCGCAATATCCGAAATATAGGATTGCTGGCGGAATGCCTCACGTGCATGCACGTTGGACAGGTGAACCTCTATAAAGGGGATGGCCACTGCCAGCAGCGCGTCACGCAGCGCAATGCTGGTATGCGTCAGGGCGGCAGGGTTGATCAGGATGAAAGCCACTGCTTCATCCCCGGCCTGGTGAATGCGCTCCACCAGTTCGTGTTCGGCATTGCTCTGGAAGGTGTGCAGGCGGTGCCCCGCCTGGCCGGCATGGTCGCTCAGCTGCGTTTCAATGTCGGACAGGGTGCGCTGGCCGTAAACCGACGGCTCGCGTGAGCCGAGCCGGTTGAGGTTGGGTCCGTTGATGAGCAACAGCTCGGCCATGTGCGCAGGGTGCCTGTAGCGTGTAAACCGTGTCAGTGGTGGCCGGTCGGCATTCTTTTTGCCCCGCGTTCTCCTCCGGGCGCTTCAGCGTCGCCGGTCGCGGGGCGGGGCCGACCGGGCCCGCCCGCGGCCTATTGTGCCTCGCGGTATTGGAGGTTGCAAGCGTGTTCGTGTTTCAGGGGTGGGTTTCGCGGAAGATGGCGGCAAGTTGCCTTCAGTTTCCCCGTGGTTTGTGGTAATGAGACGCTATCGGAAAGCGTCTCCAAGTGCTTTTTTGAGCATGCGATCCAGATCTTCCTGGTGTAGTTCGCCGGTGTGGCCGGCAAGGACGCGCCCTTCGGCGTCATAAATCACCGAATAAGGCAGCGCGCCGATCTGGTCGCCGTATTCGCGGGCAATGTCGATGCCTGCCGTGCGATGTACCAGCAGCGGGTAGTTGATGCCGAAATCCTCGGCAAAGGCGGCGACCTTGTCGCGCTCGTCCAGGGAGATGCCGATCACTTGCAGTCCGGCGTCGCCGTGACGCTCCTGTGCCTCGATCAGTAAAGGCACTTCGTCGCGGCAGGGCGGGCACCAGGTGGCCCAGAAGTTGAGCAGCACGATCTTGCCGTCCCACTCCGAGATATGCCGCTGATTGCCTGCCATGTCCGGCATGCTGAAGTCGGGGCGTGTCTCCGGCAGGGTGTCATGGTCCGCGGCACCGCCCTCGCGGGTATGCTCGCGCACCAGCATTCCTGTCACCAGCGCCAGGGCCATAAGCACCAGGAGCAGCAGAATCTTTATACGGTCAGGCATCGGGATCGTCCTCTTGCTACTGATACAGGGCGCGCCGGGCGTGTTCGGCGAAGGGACCGGCGCGCTTGTAGCCCATCAGCCGCTGGTAGGGATGCTCGCGGCCCTCGGCATTCCAGAACAGCATGCTGGGTGGACCCAGCACACGCAGTTCGCGCATGAGTTCGCGGTCCACGGCGTCATTGGCGGTGACGTCGGCCTTGAGCAGGCGCGCGCCGGCCAGCGCATCATGCACCTCGGCATCGCGCCACGTGGTGCGCTCCATGCGTATGCAGTCCACGCACCAGTCAGCATAGAACTCCAGCATCACCGGTTGCCCGGCTTCGCGGGCGGCGGCCAGTTCCTGTTCCAGATCCTGGTAGGACTTGATAACGGTGAACTCGGGCAGCGCCTGTGTTGATTGTTGGCTGGAGACCGTCAGGTGCGCCAGCGGTTGCCACGGATTGGTGCCACCGCTGGCGCCGCCCACCAGCAACACCAGGGCCCACGCCAGCAGGGCCAGACCAAGCCCCTGACGCAGCCGCAGGGCGGCGCCCGCGGTGGGGGTGGCGCGACTGAATACGCCCAGCAACGCCGCCGCCAGAAAGGCAATGAAGCTCCACATCAGCAACGCCACCCAGCCGGGCACCAGGCGCGCGATCATCCACACCGCCACGGCCAGCAGCAACCAGCCGAACAGGTAACGGATGCCTTCCATCCAGGGGCCGGCGCGCGGCAGCAGATGCCCGGCAGAGGCGCCGGCCAGCAGCAGCGGGGTGCCCATGCCCAGGCTCAGCGCCAGCAAGGCGCTGCCGCCCAGTACCGCATCGCCCGTCTGGCCTATATAGATCAGGGCCCCGGCCAGCGGCGCGGCCAGGCACGGCCCCACGATCAGCGCCGAGAGCAGTCCCATGGCCGCGGCACCGGCAAAGGTGCCGCCGCGCTGGCGCTGGCTGATCTGCGTCAGGCGCTGCTGTATAGCGGCGGGCATCTGGATATTGAACAGGCCGAACATGCCCATGGCGAGCACCGCCATGATGGCGGCAAAGGGAATCAGCACCGCCGGGTGCTGGGCCCAGGCCTGCAGATTCTGTCCCAGCAGACCGGCGGCCACCCCGGCGGCGGTATAGGTGGCGGCCATGGCCAGCACATAGACCAGTGACAGCGCAAAGGCGCGGCGCGTGGTCAGCGCCGCCCCCTGGCCGGCGATCAGCGTGGCCAGGATGGGCACCATGGGTAACACGCACGGGGTGAAGGCCAGCAGTACTCCCAGGCCGAAGAACGTGATGGCAATCAGCCACAGACCACCGGCATCCAGCAGCTGCGTCAGTCGACCCTGTTCCGACATCGGCGGCGCGCTGCCCGGGAGGTCGGCGGAGGGTGTGGTGACCAGCAACTGATCGGCGCTGAAGGTGCGCTCGGTGGGCGGGTAGCAAATACCGTCCACGGCGCAGCCCTGGTAGCGCAGGGTGACATCCTCGCCCGCATAATCGGCCGGCAGGTCTATGCGGATGGCGAGCTGTTCGAAATACACTTCGCTGGTGCCGAAGTATTCGTCGTGCTTCTCGCGCCCCGGCGGTTTGGTCACTCGCCCGGCGGCGACCAGCTCGGTACCGTCGATGGTTACCGCCAGTTGCTCGCGGTACATGTAGTAGTCGGGCGCGATGGCCCAGTGCGCCTCCAGCTGGTCCGCGGCCACCTGGCGCAGCTCGGGGGCGAATGCCTGGTCTACTGGCAGATAGTCCTGCCCGCTGCCGCCGCCGAGCCAGTCGGCAATGCGGTTGGCGTTGCCGGCGGCAGGCAACAGCAGCGCGCTGGCTGCCAGCAGTAGCAGCCAGCGGTGGCCGTGGCGGCGCAAGGTGTTCTTCATGTGCTCAGGTTGATTCACGGACCCAGTCCAGATAGCCAGTCAGTCCCGCGCTTACCGGGACTGCAATAATCTCCGGAAGTTCGTCGGGATGCATTGCCTGCAACGCGTCGCGCAGGGTATCAAAGGCTTTTGTCGAGGTTTTGATCAGCAGGGTGGATTCGCTTTCGCGCTCTACCTTGCCCTGCCAGCGATACACCGATTCCACCGCCGGAATGATGTTGACACAGGCGGCGAGCCGGCGTTCCACCGCCTGCTCGGCCAGCCGACGGGCGGTATCCAGGTCGGGGCAATTGCACAGCACAACAAGTACCGGGTTATCCATGCTGCCTCCTGTGTGCCGAGTGGCTGATGTGTAGTTCAGAGACCGTGACCGGGCGCATTGTATCGCGCCAGGCGCCCCGCTGCGCGGGTCATGGTCGTTGCCGGGCGCAACCCCGGCCAACTGTGGGCGCCGGGTTCGGCGGCGCCGGCACGGTACAGAAAGGGTCCCCGGCGCTGCGCCGTGTTCGCCTTTGCCCTTGACTCTGAGTAATTCGCCACTATTATTAGCACTCGCCACGGACGAGTGCTAACAATCGTCCGATAATTCAGGATGCCTGCTTCGGCTCGTCGGGGCGGGTATCTGCAACCTGTAGTGGAAGGAGTGCGTTTGATGAAAATCCGTCCTTTGCATGATCGCGTAATCGTCAAGCGTGTGGAAGAAGAGCGCACGACGGCCGGCGGCATCGTGATTCCGGATTCGGCAGCAGAGAAGCCGGTGCGCGGCGAAGTGATCGCCGTGGGCAATGGCAAGCTGCTGGAAAATGGCGAAGTACGTCCCCTGGATCTGAAGAAGGGTGACAAGGTGCTGTTCGGCAAGTTCTCCGGTACCGAGGTCAAGGTCGACGGCGAAGACCTGCTGGTCATGCGCGAAGACGACGTGATGGCGGTGCTGGAAGGCTGATTGCCTGCCCGCTCTGCCCGCGTCGTTCAGACAACACACGTAACAAACGGCTATCCAGAGAGGAATATCCATGGCTGCCAAAGAAATCAAGTTCGGCGATGATGCGCGTCAGCGCATGCTCAAGGGTGTCAACGCGCTGGCCAATGCGGTCAAGGTGACGCTCGGCCCGCGCGGACGCAACGTAGTACTGGAAAAGAGTTTCGGTGCGCCCACCGTAACCAAGGATGGCGTCTCCGTCGCCAAGGAGATCGAGCTCAGCGATCACTTCGAGAATATGGGCGCGCAGATGGTCAAGGAAGTCGCTTCGCAGACGTCCGATGTGGCCGGTGACGGCACCACCACCGCTACCGTGCTGGCACAGGGCATGATGCGCGAAGGCCTCAAGGCCGTCGCTGCCGGCATGAACCCGATGGACCTCAAGCGCGGTATCGACAAGGCCGTGCACGCCGCAGTCGCGGAGATCCGCAAGCTGTCCACGCCCTGCGAAACCCAGACTTTTATCTCCCAGGTCGGCACCATCTCGGCCAATGCCGATGAAGGCGTAGGCAAGATCATCGCCGAGGCGATGGAGAAGGTCGGCAAGGAAGGCGTGATCACGGTGGAAGAGGGCTCGGGACTGGAAAACGAGCTGGAAACCGTGGAAGGCATGCAGTTCGATCGCGGCTACCTGTCGCCGTACTTCATCAACAACCAGGAAAGCATGTCCGCCGAGCTGGAAAATCCCTACATCCTGCTCTGCGACAAGAAGATCTCCAACATCCGTGAGCTGCTGCCGCTGCTCGAGAACGTCGCCAAGGCCAGCCGTCCGTTGCTGGTGGTGGCCGAGGATGTGGAAGGCGAAGCGCTGGCCACGCTGGTGGTTAACACCATTCGCGGCATCGTCAAGGTGGCCGCAGTCAAGGCCCCCGGCTTTGGTGATCGTCGCAAGGCCATGCTGCAGGATATCGCCGTCCTCACCGGCGGCCAGGTGATTTCCGAGGAAGTCGGCCTGACCCTGGAGAAGGCCACCCTGGAAGACCTGGGCAGTGCCAAGAAAGTGCAGGTCACCAAGGAAAACACCACCATCGTGGACGGCGAAGGTCGCGGCGCCGACATCAAGGCGCGCGTGGACCAGATTCGTGCCCAGATCGAGGACGCAACCTCTGACTACGATCGCGAAAAGCTGCAGGAACGCGTGGCCAAGCTGGCCGGCGGCGTGGCCGTGATCAAGGTCGGTGCGGCTACGGAAATGGAAATGAAGGAAAAGAAGGCGCGCGTAGAAGATGCCCTGCACGCCACGCGTGCGGCGGTGGAAGAAGGCGTGGTGCCCGGCGGCGGTGTCACCCTGGTGCGCGCACGTCTGGCTATCGCCAAGCTCAAGGGCGACAACGAAGACCAGAACGTGGGTATTGGCATTGCCATCCGCGCCATGGACGATCCGTTGCGCCAGATCGTGAGCAACGCCGGCGCTGATGCTTCGGTGATCCTGAACAAGGTCGCCGAAGGCAAGGGTAACTACGGTTACAACGCGGCCACCGGCGATTACGGCGACATGATCGAGATGGGTATTCTTGATCCCGCCAAGGTGACCCGCAGCGCGCTGCAGAATGCCGCTTCGGTCGCTTCGCTGATGCTCACCACCGAAGCCATGATCGCCGAGCTGCCCAAGGACGACAAGAGCGGCGGCCCGGACATGGGCGATATGGGTGGTATGGGCGGAATGGGCGGCATGGGCGGCATGATGTAAGCCGCTCACGCAACCTGTTCACGCTGTTGGAGAAGCCCCGCCTTGCGCGGGGCTTTTCTTTGCGTGGGGGAAAGACTTAAGGAAACGCTGATCTATTCGTCGCGTCTCAGGCTTTGCCAGAAAGTCAGCATCAAGGCGCGGCTTTGAAAGCGTATCGAGA
>SLLK01000255.1 GCA_007134115.1 Gammaproteobacteria bacterium
CTTGCCGCGCGTGAGCGCGGCGGCGACGACTGGGAGTACGAGGCCAGGCCGGGCGGCGGTGTGGCGGGGCGGCATGGTGAACTGGACTGGGTGCAGCGCATCCACGAGGCGCTGGAGGAGGAACGCTTCGTGCTGGCTGGCCAGCCGGTGGTGGATATGGCCGGCGCGCAGGAGGTGCGGCAGGTCGAGATCAGGCTGGGGATGTGCGATGAGCATGGCGCAGAGCATCCGGCGGCCAGCTTTCTGCCGGTTGCCGAACGGCACCGTCTGGGTGCGGCCATTGATCGCTGGGTCCTGCCGCGCGCGTTGCGGGCTTTCGCCGCCCAATCGAAATCGGGGGCGATTCTGGCGTTGAATGTGTCGGCGCAGTCGTTGACGGATGAGGACTTTGTTCGTTTTGTGCGGCAGAGCCTGGCCGACAGCGGGGTGCGAGCCAGTCGCCTGCGGCTGGAACTGCGTGAAGTGCAGACCGCTTACCGTGTGGGCACGCTGGTGCGCGTGTTACAGGCGTTGCGTCACACCGGCGTCAGCTTTTGTCTGGATGATTTCGGTATCGGTGCCGCGGGCTTTGCTGCCTTGCGCCTGTTACGCCCGGATGCCATCAAGATCCACGCCGACTTGCTGCAGGCGGCTCTGGTGGACCCGGCGGAAAGGGCCGTGGCCGAGGCGATTTGCCACGTGGCGTCAGCGCACGGCAGCGAAGTGGGTGCGACCGGGGTGGATACCCGCGCGCTGTTCGATCTGGTCGGCGCCTTGCCGCTTGATCACGCCCAGGGAGATTACCTCGCGCCCACCGAGCCCATGGCTGTCCCCGCCGTTGTCGCGGCCGGTCGACGCTAGCCGGTCACCGCTCCCTCGCTGGCACTGGACACCAGGGCCGCGTACTTGGCCAGTACACTGCCCGGACGCGCATCTGTCCGGCGCGGCTGCCATTTCTTGCGCCGCTGCTCCAGTTCCGCGTCCGGCACATGCAGCGCCAGGCTGAGAGTGTCGGCATCAATGGTGATTGGGTCGCCTTCCTCGACCAGCGCGATGGTTCCGCCCACGGCGGCTTCCGGCGCCACGTGCCCGACCACCATGCCGTAGGTGCCCCCGGAAAAACGGCCGTCGGTGATCAGGCCGACCTGGTCACCGAGACCGGCGCCGATGATGGCAGAGGTGGGTGAGAGCATCTCGCGCATGCCCGGGCCGCCTTTGGGTCCCTCGTATCGGATGACCACCACGTCGCCGGCGTTGATGGCATTGTCCAGGATGGCCTGCATGCACGCTTCCTCGGAATCAAATACGCGCGCCGGTCCGCGAATGCTGCGCTGCGCAATGCCGGAAATTTTCGCCACGGCGCCTTCGGTGGCGAGGTTACCCTTGAGCACCGCAAGGTGTCCCTCGGCGTAGACCGGCTTGTCCCAGGGCTGGATGACCTGCTGGTCTGCACGCGGTTCCGCCGGCACATCGGCCAGGGTTTCAGCCATGGTTTTCCCGGTGATGGTGAGCGCATCGCCATGCAACAGGCCGTGATCGAGCAGCATGCGCATCACCTGGGGTACGCCACCGGCCTGGTGGAATTCGGTGACCACGTAGCGCCCGGAAGGCTTGAGGTCGCACAGCACCGGGACCTTGCGCCGCATCGCTTCGAAATCATCAATCACCAGTGGTACTTCGGCCGCCCGCGCGATGGCCAGCAGATGCAGTACCGCGTTGGTGGACCCGCCCAGCGCCATGATGACCGCGATGGCGTTGTCGAAGGCCTTGCGGGTGAGGATGTCGCGCGGCAGTAACTGCTTGTGTACTGCTTCCACCAGCACGCGGGCGGATTCCGCGGCGCTGTCCGCTTTCTCGGCGTCTTCGGCGGCCATGGTTGATGAGTAGGGCAGGCTCATGCCCATGGCCTCGAACGCCGAGGACATGGTGTTGGCGGTATACATGCCGCCGCAGGAACCGGCGCCGGGACAGGCGTTGCGTTCCACGTCCTGCAGTTCGCGCGCGTCAATCAGTTTGGCCGTGTACTGGCCGACGGCCTCGAAGGCGCTGACGATGGTCAGGTCCTGATCGCGCAGGTGGCCGGGTTTGATGGTGCCACCATAGACAAAAATGGCAGGGATATTCAGCCGCGCCAGCGCCATCATGGCGCCGGGCATGTTCTTGTCACAGCCGCCGATGGCCAGCATGCCGTCCATGCTCTGGCCGTTACCCACAGTTTCAATGGAATCGGCAATGACTTCGCGCGAGACCAGCGAATAGCGCATCCCCGGGGTGCCCATGGAGATACCATCGCTGATGGTAATGGTGCCGAACATTTGCGGCATGGCGCCGGCCTCGCGGCCCGCCTGTTCAGCGCGTTGTGCCAGCTCGCCCAGCCCCAGGTTGCAGGGGGTGATGGTGCTGAAGCCGTTGGCGATGCCGATAATCGGTTTGTCGAAATCACCGTCGCCGAAACCGACTGCCCGCAGCATGGCGCGATTGGGGGTGCGCTGAACCCCTTCGGTGACCGTACGGCTGCGTGTGTTATCCGGCATCACAAGTCTCCAGGTAAGCGTGTCAGGGCGGACGGACGGCGTCCCGGCGGCGGGTACGCCGTTCAGCCGCTGTTCAAGCGGCGATTCTACACCAGCCGGGGGTCAGGGCGGCAAATCACTTCGGGAATCGCTGATGGCGTGCTGCGCGCAACAGGCGCCGAGTGATCAGCGGTTCAATCCAGACACGCCCGCGCCAGTCTGCGACAAAACCGCAGTGTCCGCCGTGACGCGTAATCATCAGTTCCAGCGAGGGCGGGCGGGCCATGCGCTCGAGATCGGATATGGGCAGTATCGGGTCATCCCGGGAGGCGACCAGCGTGGCGGGAACTTCAAGCCCGGCCAGTCGGTCTCCTGTAATCGCATAGCCGTCCAGATAGGCCCACGCATCGCTGAAGTCGGTGTAGCGCTTGACGAAGTAGTCCGTGAGGCGCAGGAAAGAGCGTTCCCTGCGTACCGGGTCAAAATTGTATATATGCGGAAACGAAGCCTGTTTGGCGCGCAGGGAGGCACGCCACTTGCGGCGGAAGTAGTGGCTGTACATGAAGGGCCCGTGTTCAAGATTGTGCAGGGCCGAACGCGGATCAATCACCGGGCACACGGCGAAAACATGGCTCAGCGCCAGCCCGGCGGCGGGCGCTGCTGTGGCGGCGCGCAAAACGATATTGCCGCCCAGTGAGAAACCACCGAGCAGCAGAGGGGCTTCGGGCCGGTAACGCTGATGAATGGTGGCGAGGCTTTCAACGACCTCTTCAATGCGGCAGGCATGGAACATCCCTTCATTGAGATGATGCGTGCCTCCATGATCGCGCAGATTGAGTCTGAACACGTCGAAACCGGCGCTGTACAGTCGGGAAGCCATGGACAACACGTAAACTGAATCTACACAACCCTCCCAGCCGTGCACCAGAACGACCATGCCTCGGGTGTCGCCGGCTTGTGGCGAATAGCTGCCGGACAGGCGTGCATGGGGTGTTTCGATCAGGCAGGGGCGGGACGCTGCGATCAAGGGGTTGTGGGCCTTCAGCAGACGCCTGCGCCGGCTGGATGAACTGGCCAGCACGGACTGGAGGTGGCGATTACGCAGCAGTGGGGCAGGGCGGATGTCCATGCAGTTCCCCGTGTTAAAGGCAGGAATACGTATAGTGTGTCAGATATCCTTGTACGCTTTAGCGCTAACGAGCACTTCGGTAGCGATGAGCGGTGCGCTTCTATCAAGATATGGAGATGGTTTTATGGGTGGTGCTTGCCCGCGTTGCGAAAAACTCCCCGACAAACCCGCCAGCGGCGGCCATCTGATCATTGCTGCCCCGCTGGGCCACAGCGGCGGCAAAATCAGCCGCGTGCTGCGTCAACAGGGTATCGTATTCGAACAGACCGGCAACAGTCTGGATGTCAATGTGCCGCCGGATGCACTGGGCGAGCTACTCCGTGAGCTGGACTCCGAGCTGACCACGGCCGAGCAACGCGATACGCGGGTTTTATTCACCCGGGACGGCGCCCCGCTGCGCGATCTCAGTGGCGTGGAAAGTATGCAGAACTTCATTTCCCGCGAACACGATTACTGGCTGGTTGAGTTACTCGCCACCGATCAGCTGCAGAGCTTCTTCCAGCCGATCGTGGAGGCGGCGCATCCGGATATCATCCATGGCCACGAATGCCTGATGCGCGGTACCTTCGAAGGACAGGCGAGGTCGCCGGCGCAAATGCTGCAGGCGGCGCGGCGCATGGACACCATGTTCGCCCTGGACCTCGCAGCCCGTCGCTCGGCCATCCGTGGTATCGCCGAGCGACGTCCCGCCGGTCGCGCCTTCATCAATTTCACGCCTACCGCGATCTATGACCCGGAGAATTGTCTGCGCTCCACCGTCGCGCTGGTACAGGAACTGGGTCTGAGCCCCGGCGATATTGTGTTCGAGGTGATTGAAACCGAGGAGGTGACCGATAAGGCACGGCTGCGCCACATTCTGGATTACTATCGTGAAGGGGGGTTTCTGGTCGCGCTGGATGACCTGGGCGCCGGTTACGCGAGTCTGTCGCTGCTCGAGAGTCTGGCGCCCGACTACGTCAAAATCGACCGGGACCTGGTGCGCGATGTCCATCGCAATCACTACCGGGGCACCCTGGTGCGCTTGTTGCTGGAGGCCAGTCGTGAGTTGGGGCTCAAGGTGATTGCCGAGGGTATTGAGTCGGTGGAAGAGGCGGCCTGGCTTCGCGATCACGGCGCTGATCTGTTGCAGGGGTATCTGTTTGCGCACCCCGCTCTGGATCCACCTTTATTAAA
>SLLK01000048.1 GCA_007134115.1 Gammaproteobacteria bacterium
AAACTTGGCGGCCGGCGGCGCACCCACCGTGAGGTACAGGTCGGAACCGTCCTTGCTGGACAGAAGGTTCAGATAATTGGTGATATCCATGGGCACACCCGGAGCAACCATAAGCCGACGCACAAACGGTTCCCATTCTGCCGCCAAAGGGCCCGCCTATGGGCGCCAACGCTCTGGCAGTCACAACCGTTGGTCGGGCGAGGCATGCACCTGTATCTAATCGGCCACCATGGCGGCCACCCGTTCGCCCAGCGCCAGCGCAGCGGTCAGCCCCGGGGACTCGATGCCGTAAAGGTTTACCAGCCCGGGCACCCCGTGCGCGGACGGACCCTGGATCATGAAATCCGCCGGCGTTTCGCCGGGGCCCGAGAGTTTGGGGCGGATGCCGGCCCACGCCGGTTGCAGGGCATGGTCAGGCAGGTCGGGCCAGTATCGGCGAACGGCTTGCGCAAATCCGTCCGCGCGCGCCGGATCAACCGCATAATCCTCGCTCTGGATCCACTCCACATCCGGACCGAAACGTCCGGCGCCGCCGGTATCCAGCGTAAAGTGCACGCCCAGCCCGCCATCCTGCGGCACCGGATAGACCAGGTGGCTGAAGGGTGGCTTGCCCGACAGGCTGAAGTAATGCCCCCTGGCCAGCCATTGGCGGGGCACGCAAGCGTCTGGCAGGCCGCGCAACGAGCGCGCCACCCCGGGCGCGGAGAGGCCTGCGGCGTTGACGACCACCCGGCAACGCAGTCCAAGCGGTGGCTCCGCGCCCACGCTGATACGCAGCCCGGCGCCACCCACGGCGCCGCCAGTCACCGGGCTGCGCAGGGCAAGCACGGCGCCGTGCTGCTCCGCCTCGCCCAGCACGGCCCAGCTCAGGGCGTGAGCATCCACAATGCCGGTTTCCGGCGACCACAAGGCGGCCTCCGCGCGCAAAGCCGGCTCTCGGGCACGCAGCTGCGCGCCCACCAGCCATTGCAGGCTGGTCACGCCGCTGGCGCGGGCATTGGCCGCGATACGCTGCAACGCCGCAAGCTCGTCGGGTCCGTTGGCCACCAGCAGCTTGCCGCACCGCTGATGAGCCACGCCACGCCGCTCGCAGAACGCATAAAGGGCGTCGCGGCCAGCCACGCACAGACGGGCCTTGAGACTGTCCGGCGGGTAATACAGGCCAGCGTGAATCACCCCGCTGTTGCGCGCCGTGATGCCCGCGGCGGGCGCCTCGCCGGCCTCGGCGATGATCACCTCGCGACCGGCCCGGGCCAGCGCGCGGGCCACACTCAGGCCGGCGATACCGGCCCCGATGACCAGACAATCGATTTGCTCGCTCATCGCACCATCCGTTTCCCGGGCCTGGCGACCGCCAGAAGGGTTACACTGTGAGCCGGCATTGTGCCGCAAGCCACGACACAGAAGCATCACGCCTTGCTCAACATCGATCTGCATACACACTCCACGGCCTCCGACGGGCGCCTGACACCGGCGGCGCTGGCGACTGCCGCCGCCGAGGCCGGCGTCGAATGTCTGGCGCTCACCGATCACGACACGGTAGCCGGCGTCGCGGCCGCGCAGGCGCAGGCGCGGGAGCACGGCATGCAGTTCGTGCCGGGCGTGGAGGTGTCGGTGAGCTGGGAGAAGCGCACGTTGCATATCGTGGGGCTGGGCGTGGACCCGCATCACACGCAGCTTGTCGCGGCGCTGGCACAACTCCAGCACACCCGCGAGCAGCGCGCCCGCGACATGGGCGAACGACTGGAAAAAGCCGGCCTGCAGGACGCCTACCCGCGGGCCCGCGGGCTGGCGGGCGAAGGGCAGGTAACCCGCGGCCATTTTGCCCGCCTGCTGGTTGAGGACGGTCTGTGCGGCAAGTTCCAGCAGGCCTTTCAGCGCTATCTCAAGCCCGGCAAACCCGGTTATGTGGACGTCGCGTGGAGCAGCCTGGAGGAAGCCGTCGCCACCATCCAGCAAGCCGGCGGGCTGGCGGTGCTGGCCCATCCCATGGCCTACGGCATGACCGGCGCGTGGCGGCGACGCGCGCTCACTGCATTCAGCGAGGCCGGCGGTGACGGGGTAGAAGTCTGTTGTGGCAATCACAATCCGTCCGACACCGGGGTATGCACCGCCGACGCACTGCATTACGGACTGCTCGGCTCGGTGGGCTCGGACTTTCATGGTCCGCACCAGCGCTGGCTGGCGCTGGGCCGTCCGCTACGTCTGCCCCCGGGGGTGCCGCCAGTCTGGCAACACCCCCGCCTGGCTCGCTTCCTGGACGCGCATCAATCCGGAGACGAATAGATCAGCGTTTCCTTAGCCACCGGTCATGCGCCGCAAGCGCTCGCTGACTATTTCACGGGCCTCGGACATGATGCGCTCGACCAGTTCCTGCACCGACGGAATATCGTGAATCAGGCCCTGCACCTGGCCCGCTGACCACACACCGTGATCGGGATCGCCTTCTTCGTAAACCACCTTGCCGCGCTTGCCCGAAACCAGCGGCGCAAGATCCTCGATCTTCGCGTTCCCGCGTGCCTCAATCTCACGTACTTCCTGGCTGACACGGTTCTTCGCCACGCGTGACGTGTTACGCAGAGTACGGAAGATCAGATCGGTATCACGCTCGCTGTTGGCAACGATCTGCTCCTTGATCTTCTGATGGATGGGCGCCTCTTTGGTGCACATGAAACGGGTGCCCATGTTCATGCCCTCGGCGCCCAGCGCCAGCGCCGCCACCAGACCGCGGGCATCGCCGAACCCGCCCGAAGCGACCATCGGGATGCTGACCTTGTCGGCAGCGGCCGGAATGAGTATCAGGCCCGGCACATCGTCCTCGCCGGGATGCCCGGCACATTCGAAGCCATCAATGGAGATGGCATCCACGCCCAGCTTCTCGGCCTTGACGGCATGCCGCACGGCCACACACTTGTGAATGACCTTGATACCGTTAGCCTTGAAGTCATCGATGTGCTCCTGCGGGTTGTTGCCCGCGGTTTCCACAATACCCACACCGGACTCGATGATGGCCTGCCGGTATTCGGCATAGGGCGGCGGCTTGAGCGCCGGCAGGATGGTGAGATTGACGCCGAACGGCTTGTCCGTCATCTCCCGGCAACGGGCGATCTCCTTGCTCAGGTCTTCGGGCGTGGGCTGGGTCAGGGCGGTAATAAAGCCCAGCGCACCGGCGTTGGCCACCGCCGACACCAGCTCCGCGGTACCGACCCATTGCATGCCACCCTGCACGATGGGGTGCTCTATACCAAAAGCCTCAGTAAACCGGGTCTTGAACACAGGCAGACTCCTTATTCATTGATACATTTGCGAATGGGCCGATTGTGCCTGAAACCGGCGCGCCGGGTAACAACCAGGGCCGATGAATATCTCTGCTGCCGACCGCCGCATGAGGCGTCGCTTGCCACGCAGCCCCGGCCTCCCTTGCCCCCTGCCAACGGTTGCCGGAGAATGCCCGGTCCCGAACGCTGGATAGTCAGCAGGTGTCACCATGAGTATCGACAATCCCGTTGTGATTGATTACGACCACGGCATTAGCACCATTGATACCGAATACGTCGCGCCCGGCGTGGATGCCAGTCATTTACTGGTGGATAACGGCGAAGCGGCGCTGGTTGACGTGGGCACCAATCATTCCATCCCGGTGCTGATGTCGGCGCTGGAGCAAAAGGGCATTGCGCCGGAGCAGGTACGCTACGTCCTGATCACGCATGTGCATCTCGATCATGCCGGCGGCGCCGGAAAAATCATGACGCAACTGCCCAACGCCACACTGGTGGCACACCCGCGGGCGGCGCGCCACATCATCGACCCGTCACGGTTGGTCGAGGGCGCCACAGCGGTTTACGGCGAAGAAGCCATGGCCCGGCAGTTCGGCAAGCTCCTGCCCGTGCCCGAAGAACGGGTGCAAATCGCCGATGACGGCCACACCCTGATGCTGGGCAAGCGCAAGCTGCTGTTTCTGGACACGCCCGGTCACGCCTATCATCACTATTCGGTGGTGGATAACGCGGCAGGTGTCATATTTCCGGGCGACACCTTCGGTCTGTCCTATCGCGCGCTGGACACCGATCGCGGGGCATTCATCTGCCCCACGACCACGCCGGTGCATTTCGACCCCGAAGCGGCCCATCGCTCGATTGACCGGCTCATGAGCTACAAGCCGCGCGCCATGTTCGTGGCACACTTCGGCCGCCTCGACGATTTACAGCGACTGGCGGCCGACCTGCATCACGGCATCGATGCATTGGTGGAAATCGCCCGCAGGCATGAGCATGCGGGCGAACAGCGTTACCATCACATACACTCGGACATGCGGGCATGGTTGCTGGAAGGACTGCGCGCGCACGGGTGCAAGCTTGACGAACAGCGCATCGACAACCTGATGGCCATGGACCTGGACCTCAATACCATGGGCCTGGAAGTCTGGCTCGACCGGCAGGCCGACTGACCCCAACCGGCCTGGCGGTATATAGCGCGGCAAAACGCTCGACGGGAAGGAGGCTGCAGATGAAAATCGCCGTGATCGGCGCCAACGGACAGATCGGCCGGCAACTGGTCACGCTGCTACACCAGCGTGACCATCACGTGCGCGCGATGATCCGCGATCCTGCCCAGGGCGCGGCCCTGGAAGCCCGCGGCGCACACACCATGGTCGCCGACCTGGAAAAGGACTGCGGCTTCGTGCTTGAAGGCTGCGACGCGGCGGTGTTTACCGCCGGCTCGGGTCCGCACACCGGACCGGAGAAGACCGAAAACGTGGATCGTGACGGTGCCATGCGCATCGTT
>SLLK01000362.1 GCA_007134115.1 Gammaproteobacteria bacterium
ATAGATGCCACGCAGCCGGTTACCCATACCGATGGGCCAGATGACCGGGGCGCAGCGTATACCCAGTACGGATTCGACCTCATCCATCAATTCCACCGGGTCACGCCCTTCACGATCCAGCTTGTTGATGAAAGTGAAAACCGGCGTATTGCGCATGCGGCATACTTCCATGAGCTTGACGGTGCGCTCCTCCACCCCCTTGGCGCAGTCGATCACCATCAGCGCCGAATCCACCGCAGTCAGGGTGCGGTAGGTATCTTCCGAGAAGTCCTCGTGCCCCGGGGTATCCAGCAGGTTGACGATGCGCCCCTGATGCGGAAACTGCATCACCGAAGTGGTCACGGAAATGCCGCGCTCCTGCTCCATCTTGAGCCAGTCCGAGGTGGCGTGACGCTGTGATTTTCGCCCCTTGACGGTCCCCGCCAGCTGGATGGCGCCGCCGAACAGCAGCAGTTTTTCCGTCAGCGTGGTCTTGCCCGCATCCGGATGCGAGATGATGGCGAAAGTACGTCGACGCAGATATTCGGGACGGGAATCATTCATGCCTTACCCCGGGCCTGACTGAGAAAAAATCACAATGGGTGGAGGAACTTCACCTGCTACTGCAACGGCCGCTCCAGGATCCAGGCATCCTCACGCCCCTCCTGGTCCGGGTAATAGCCGGTGCGTGTGCCCACGTGACGGAAATCCATGGCGCGATACAGCGCCCGTGCGGCACGATTGGAAGGCCGCACTTCCAGCAGCACACTGTGTGCGCCCAGTCGTGTTGCCAGCACCAGCATGTGCTCAAGCAACTGCTGCGCCAGACCGCAGCGACGATACCCGGGGTCTACGCACAGGTTCAGTATGTGTGCCTCTCCGGCACCCACCGACATCACGCAGTAGCCGGCCAGTCGCTGCCCGCACCACACGCCGCGCAGGCAATAGCCTACTCTCAGGCACTCAGCGAACACGCCCGGCGTCCACGGGAAACGGTAGCTGAGACGCTCGATCTCCAGTATTTCGTCGAGATGATCCTGGGTCAGCGACTCGATGGTCACCTCGCCACGCTCGGGCACCGCACTCACCGGCCATCTCCCAGGCTGCGCATGGCCAGCTTGAGATCTTCCCAGGCCTTGCGCTTGTCTCCGGGCGAACGCAACAGGTACGCCGGATGGTAGGTCACCAGCACCGGCACCGGCTGCGCCAGACCGGGCGCAGTGTACTCACTGAACTGCCCGCGCAACGCCTTCAGCGGTCGATCGGTGCCCAGCAATCGCTGCGCCGCCACGCGCCCCACCGCAATAATCAGCTCCGGCGCCACCATCGCAATCTGGCGATCCAGATAGGGTCTGCAGGCCGCAACCTCCTCCGGCGCGGGATCGCGGTTGCCGGGCGGGCGGCACTTGACCACGTTGGCAATAAACACCTCGACCCGTGGATAGCCCATAGCGAACAACATACTGTCCAGAAGACGACCGGCACGACCGACAAAAGGCTCGCCCCGGCGGTCTTCCTCGGCGCCGGGTGCTTCGCCCACCACCATCAGCCGCGCATCATGCCGGCCCACGCCAAACACCGTTTGCGTACGCCCTTCACACAAGGGGCAGGCTTGACAGCCTGCGACTTCGACGTCGAGTTGCTGCCAGTCCATGCCGGCCACATCCGCCCCGGCCGATACCGGGGCTTCGACTGCCGGAGCGGGCACATCGGGCGCGCGCGCAGCCGTCGATTCCTTCACAGGGGCGGTCGCCCTCCGGGGCAGCCACGGAGCGATACCCATGGCGCGCAACCAGGCATGCTGTCCAGCCCTGTCCACCTTGCTACGGCCTCCCAAAACGATCCGGCCCACGGCCTGCGACGGCAGCCGTCAAGCGCGACGCTATTCCTCGTCGGTCCCGGCCCGCCGGCGCGCACGCTGCCGGTAGCGGCGATACAGCGCCAGCAGCGGACCCGACGACACATAGGCCAGAAAGAGAATGTACAACATGCGCGGCGGGTCCACTGCGATCAGGGCAAACACCAGCACCAGTCCCAGAATATACGCAAACGGCACCCGCTCGGTCAGCTTGAGATCCTTGAAACTGTAGTAGCTGATATTGCTGACCATCAGTGCGCCACAGATCAAGGTAATCAGCAGCACCGGCACCGCTACCGAAGCCCCCTCTATACCCATATCGGCGCACACCCAGACCGTGCCTGCTACCAGCGCAGCGGCTGACGGACTGGGCAGACCGCGGAAAAACCGCTTGTCCTCCGGGCTACCGGCCTGGGTGTTGAAACGCGCCAGACGCAGCGCGGCGCCGGCAGCATAGACAAAGGCCACCAGCCAGCCGAGCTCGAACCAGTACCAGCCGAAGGCGCCCAGATCGGCGAACGCCCAGACGTAGACCAGCAACGCCGGCGCCAGGCCGAAGCTGACCATGTCGGCGAGGCTGTCGTACTCCTTGCCAAAGTCAGTCTGGGTATGGGTCAGCCGTGCCACACGGCCGTCCAGCGTATCCATCACCATCGCGACATAAATGGCGATGGCTGCCGACTGAAACTGTCCGTCGATACCGGACACAATGGCAAAGAAACCGGCAAAAAGTGTCGCCGTGGTGAACAGATTGGGCAGCAGGAAAATCCCCCGGCGTCGGCGGCCGTTGGGTTCGGGCTGTGCGCCGTCGGGCGTTTCGGAGGTTGTTTTGCGATGCGTGCTCATTCGTGCGTCAACAGGGCCAGTATGTCACTGCCCGCCTGTACGTGTGTATCGGCCTCAACCTTGAGCCGGGCGCTGGCATGCAAGTGGACGCGTACTTCATCCACGCCACGCACACTGCCCAGTCGCTGCCCCTGGCCCACGCGCTCCCCGACCGGCACGCGCACGACGCCACGACGACCCCAACGTCCGCCCTTGAGTACCACGATCACTTCATCACCTTCATCGGTCTCTACCCGCATGCGTCCGCAACAACTTTCTTCGGTCGGCGCGCCACCGAGATCCAGTACCTTGCCCTCCACCGGGCTGCGCAGGGAATAGGCGCCATACCGGTCAACGCCGAGGCGCAGACAAAGGCCCTCGCGATCCAGGTACGGACAACGCCCCCGCTCCGTGGCCAGTACAGTAGCATCCACCGGACTCACCACTGCCAGCGGCGTGGAGGGAATTTCACGATAAGGGTCACGGTAGCGCACCACCAGGTACAGCGCCAGCAGCACCAGCGGCAACGACCACCACCAGCCCAGCCAGCCACCCAGTGCCACGGCCAGGATCAGACACGGCAACAGGCGCGGCCATGCGCGCGGGGAGATACGCGAATAAGCATACTTGCTCATGATATTACCGGCTCATCGCGACGGGGAATCGCGCCCTGAAAACAAGTGACGCAGGCCCGAAGGCCTGCGTCACAGGCATCACGCGGGCGCAGCTTCAGTTACGGCTTTTGTCGACCAGCGGCTTCTTGCTGATCCAGGGCATCATCTCGCGCAGGCGGCTGCCGACCTGCTCGATCTGGTGCTCCTCGCTCAAACGGCGGTGCGCCTTGAGGGTCGGATTACCAGCCACATTCTCCAGAATAAACTCCCGCGCAAAACGGCCGGTCTGTATTTCATTGAGGATTTCCTTCATTGCCTCACGCGACTGCTCATTGATAATTCGCCGGCCACGCGTCACATCACCGTATTCGGCAGTGTTGGAGATGGAATAACGCATGTTGGCGATACCGCCCTCGTAAAGCAGATCGACGATCAGCTTGAGTTCGTGCAGACACTCAAAGTACGCCATCTCCGGGGCATAGCCACCTTCCACCAGCGTTTCAAAACCGGCTTCCACCAGCGCCGAGACGCCACCACAAAGCACTGTCTGCTCGCCGAACAGGTCGGTTTCGGTTTCTTCGCGGAAGGAGGTTTCGATCACCCCGGCCCGGCCGCCGCCGTTGGCCGATGCATAGGACAGCGCGATATCACGCGCCTGGCCGGAGCAGTCCTGGTTCACCGCGATCAGGCTGGGTACACCGCCGCCTTCAACATAGGTGGAGCGCACCAGATGCCCCGGACCCTTGGGGGCGATCATGATGACATCCATGTCCTCGCGCGGCTCGATCTGGCGGAAGTGAATATTGAAGCCGTGGGCAAACGCCATCGCGGCGCCCTTGCGGGCATGGGGCGCGATCACGTCGCGATACAGCGAGGCCTGGTGTTCGTCAGGCGCCAGCACCATGATGACATCGGCAGCTTTTACCGCGTCTTCCAGCGAGGCCACTTCAAGGCCCGCGTCACGCGCCTTGGCCGCCGAGGAAGAACCTTCGCGCAGCCCCACCACCACGGAAACACCCGAATCCTTGAGATTGTTGGAGTGCGCGTGCCCCTGGGAGCCATAGCCCAGGACAGCCACTTTCTTGCCCTTGATAATAGAGAGATCTGCGTCTTTGTCGTAAAAGATATTCATGGCCGAATAATCCTTGCACTGATGCCACTGGGACACTGGGTTGATTGAATAAAAACAGGACCCCGGAGGGTCCACGTACCGCCCGCCGGTGGCGTTGTCCAGGCCGGTTCAGGCGCGCAGCGCGTTGTCGCCGCGCCCGATACCCGACACCCCGGTACGCACTACTTCGAGAATATTGACACCGCCCACCGCACGCAGGAACGCATCCAGTTTGGCGCCGGTGCCGGTCACTTCCACCGTATAGGACGCATCCGTGACGTCGATAATACGACCACGGAAGATATCCGTGAGACGCTTGAGTTCCTCACGCGTATCGCCGCGCGCCTGGGTCTTGACCAGCATCAGCTCGCGCTCGATGTGGTCACCCTCGGTCAACAACACCAGCTTGACCACATCCACCAGCTTGTTGACCTGTTTCATGATCTGCTCGATCACCTCGTCACTACCCGAGGTGACCAGCGTCATGCGCGACAGCGACGGGTCTTCCGTCGGCGCCACGGTCAGCGATTCGATATTGTAGCCGCGCGCCGAGAAAAGCCCGGACACACGGGAAAGAGCGCCGGATTCATTTTCCAGCAGAATAGAGAGGATATGCCGCATTTCAGGTCCTGTTGAGCCTTCCCGGGATCCGCTGTGCTGTCCTGCCAGGCATTAGACGAGGATCATTTCATTCTGGCCGGCGCCGGCCGGAATCATCGGATAGACGTTCTCTTCCGGATCGGTAATGAAGTCCATGAACACCAGCCGGTCTTTCATGGCCATGGCCTCTTCCAGCGCGCCGCCCACATCGCCGGGCTTTTCGATCTTCATGCCCACGTGGCCGAAACTTTCGGCCAGCTTGACGAAGTCCGGCAACGCCTCCATGTAGGACATGGAATAACGCTTCTGGAAGAAAAACTCCTGCCACTGGCGCACCATGCCCATATAGCCGTTATTCAGGTTGATGACCTTCACCGGCAAACCGTACTGCAGGGCGGTAGACAGCTCCTGTATACACATGATGATGCTGGCCTCCCCGGTGACACACACCACCTCTTCATCCGGGTAGGCCATCTTCACACCCAGGGCGGCGGGCAAACCAAAGCCCATGGTGCCCAGCCCGCCCGAGTTGATCCAGCGGTTGGGCTTGTCAAACTTGTAGAACTGCGCCGCCCACATCTGGTGCTGGCCCACATCGGAGGTCACATAGGCGTCACCCCGCGTCACGCGATAGAGTTCTTCAACCACGTTCTGCGGCTTGATGCGCTTGCTGGTACGGTCGTAACGCAGGCAATCGGTACTGCGCCATTCCTCAATCTGTTTCCACCAGGCCTTGATCGCCTTGACGTCGGGTTTCTCGGCGGAATCACGCAGCATGCGGTTCATCTGATTGAGCACCAGCCCCACCGAACCCACGATCGGCACATCCACCTTCACCGTCTTGGAAATGGAGGACGGATCAATGTCCACATGGACGATGCGCGCATGCGGGCAGAACTTCTCGATGTTGCCCGTCACGCGATCATCAAAACGTGCACCGATGGCGATCAGCACATCGCAATGGTGCATGCCCATGTTCGCTTCGTAGGTTCCGTGCATGCCGAGCATGCCGACGAACTGCGGATCACTGCCCGGAAAGGCGCCCAGCCCCATCAGGGTATTGGTCACCGGATAGTTGAGCAGCCGGCAGAACTCGGTGAACACCTCGTGCGACTTGTCCAGAATCACCCCGCCGCCGCTGTAGATCATCGGCTTTTTGGCCGACAGGATCATATCCACAGCCTTGCGGATCTGGCCCGTATGCCCTTTGCTGGCCGGCTTGTACGAGCGCATCTCGACCTTGCGCGGGTACTCGAAGGGATAGCGCTGCACGGTAATATCCTTGGGCACGTCAACCACCACCGGCCCGGGACGGCCGGTGGTGGCCACATGGAAAGCCTTCTTCATGGTCACCGCGAGTTCGCGGATATCCTTGACCAGGAAATTGTGCTTGACGCAGGGGCGCGTAATACCGATCGCGTCGACTTCCTGAAAGGCGTCGCTGCCAATAGCGTGCGTCGGCACCTGCCCGGTGATGACCACCATCGGAATCGAATCCATAAACGCGGTGGCGATACCGGTCACCGCGTTGGTTGCGCCGGGCCCGGACGTCACCAGCACCACCCCGGGCTGACCGGTGGCCCGCGCATAACCATCGGCGGCATGCGTCGCACCCTGCTCATGACGCACCAGGATGTGCTCTACGTCGTCCTGGGCATTGAGGGTGTCATAAATGTTCAGCACCGCGCCGCCGGGATAGCCAAAAACGTGTTTGACCCCCTCCTGCTTGAGGCACTGGACGAGTATTTCGGCACCGGTGAGTTCCACAACCATCTCCTGGTGTTGCCGTCGCGGCGGCAGGAAACACCCGCGTCATTACGGGCGCTTTGCTGAAAGTAGGTCAGTATACTAATGCAGACCTCGTTATTACCAGCCTTGGCCGGTCACCGCATGCCGTCACTGCGCCTGCACAATAACCGCTGCCGTCACACCCTGCGTGCGGCGCACCGCAAAGGCCCGGGACAGCGTCATCATGTCTGTCCACTTCGGCAACTTGTGCTGCCCGGCCGAATCAAGTGAAAATGCGGGCTCAATGCAGTCCGCCCGGCGACCATGAAGCCCGTTGCCGGCATGCGCGAAGCACCGCTAATAACGCATCACCCACCACCCGAGCAGGACACCAGTAACCCATGCGAGCATCCCGTTTTCACTTATCCACCACCCGGGAAACACCCGCCTCGGCCGAGATTGTCAGCCACCAGTTAATGCTGCGCTCGGGCATGATCCGGAGGCTGGCCGCCGGCCTTTACACCTGGCTGCCACTGGGCTGGCGCGTGCTGCGCAAGGTCGAGGCCATCGTACGCAAGGAGTTGGACCGCAGCGGCGCGCTGGAGTTGCACATGCCCATGGTTCAGCCGGCGGAGCTATGGCAGGAATCAGGGCGCTGGGAACAGTATGGCGCCGAATTACTGCGCGTACAGGATCGCCACGAGCGTGCCTTCTGCCTCGGCCCCACACATGAAGAAGTGATCACCGACATCTTTCGCAATGAGGTGCGCAGCTATCGCCAGCTACCGCTGAATTTTTACCAGATCCAGACCAAATTCCGCGATGAAATCAGACCGCGCTTCGGCATCATGCGGGCCCGCGAATTCCTGATGAAAGATGCCTACTCCTTCCACATGAACCGGGACTGCATGGCGCAGACCTACCAGGTCATGTTCGACACCTACACGCGCATCTTCGAGCGCCTCGCTCTGGAGTTTCGCGCGGTGGAAGCTGATACCGGCAACATCGGCGGCAGTGTGTCGCATGAGTTCCACGTTCTGGCCGACTCCGGCGAGGATGCCATCGCGTTCTCCAGCGAGGGCGACTACGCCGCCAACGTGGAACTGGCCGAAGCACTGGCGCCGGCCCCGGCACCCGCCGCACCCACCGCGGCCATGGAACAAGTGGACACCCCCGGCGCGCGCACGATCGAGGATCTGGTGCGCGATTACGGCGTACCCATTGAGAAAACGGTCAAGACCCTCATTGCCAAAGCGGCCGAAGGCGGCCTGGTGGCGCTGATTGTGCGCGGCGACCACAACCTCAATGACATCAAGGCGACGCGCTTGCCCCGGGTGGCCGAGCCGTTCGAACTCGCCGACGAACCGGCCATCCGCAAGGCTGTGGGCGCAGGGCCCGGCTCGCTGGGACCGGTCAATCTCCCCATTCCCTGCGTTGTGGATCGTACGGTAGCCGTCATGAGCGACTTTGCCGCCGGCGCCAACGAGGACGACAAACATTACTTCAACATCAACTGGGAACGTGATGTCGCACTACCGGAAGTCGCCGACCTGCGCGACGCCGTCGCCGGCGACCCCAGCCCGGACGGTCACGGCACGCTGGACATTGCGCGCGGCATCGAAGTCGGCCATATCTTTCAACTGGGTACCAAGTACAGCGAAGCCATGCAGGCGCTGGTCACAGACGAACAGGGGCGGGAACAACCCGCATTGATGGGCTGCTACGGTATCGGCGTATCACGCGTGGTGGCGGCCGCCATCGAGCAGAACCATGACGGGAACGGCATCATCTGGCCCACCCCCATCGCCCCCTTCCAGGTGGCGCTGTGCCCGGTCAACCTCAACAAATCGGCGCGTGTGCGCGAAGCGGTGGAAGCGCTTTACCACGAACTGGAAGCGTCCGGCCTGGAGGTGCTGCTCGACGACCGCGGCCTGCGCCCGGGCGCCATGTTTGCCGATATTGAGTTGATCGGCATTCCGCATCGTCTGGTAGTCAGCGAACGCGGACTGGATAATAATACGCTGGAGTACCAGGGACGGCGGGACACGGAAGCGCGCGTGTTGCCGCGTGAGCAAGCCATACAACAGCTGCGGGAGCGCATAGACGCAGAACTGGCATGAAGCACGCAACCTCGCGAATCATCGGCATGATGGTTGCCGGCCTGCTGTCACCGGCGGCGTGGGCCGGCGGCACCGTCGGCCAGTTACCCGACCCGGAACTGCGCGAAGTATTGGTGGAAGCGGTCCGAAACAGCGAAAGCTTTAGCGACCCTTATGCCGCCGAAGTATGGCTGATGGACAAATCCAGCCGCTTGCGCCCCTTCATCCATGACAAGCGAAAACGCCTCGACCTGCTCCGCCAGGTCCATCGCGAGGCGGCCCGCGCCGACCTGGACCCCGAGCTGGTACTCGCCGTGATTGAAGTCGAAAGCGCCTTCGACCGCTTCGCCATCTCGGTCGTGGGGGCGCGCGGCCTGATGCAGGTGATGCCCTTCTGGCTGGATGAAATCGGGCGTCCCGACGACAACCTCTTTGATGTGGAGACCAACCTGCGCATGGGTTGCGCTATTCTGCGCCACTACCTGGACATGGAAAACGGCGACATGGTGCGCGCCCTGGCGCGTTACAATGGCAGCCTCGGCCGCACGGAATACCCCCGCCGCGTGTTGAACGCGCTCAACCAGCGCTGGTTCCGTAACTAGGGATTGTCAGCCGCGAAATGGGCGCCAATGGTTATGCAACCGCTGACCTGTTCGTCGGACCTCAGCCCGTACTGAAATCAGCGGGCACCTCGCCATCCCAGGGCTCACACTCGACAGAGTCCACCCGTGCGGCCGGCGGGCCCTGATGCAGCCATTGCCGGAAGGTCTCCACAGCCGCTTCGGGGCCGGCGGCGATGACTTCCACACGCCCGTCGGGCAAGTTACGGGCGAAGCCATTGAGCCCGAGCCGCCGCGCTTCCTCGCGCGCCGAGCCGCGAAAGAAAACCCCCTGCACACGGCCGGATACCATGCATCGCATACGCTTCATGACGCGATCATCCCGTCTGTTCCTCTGCAGCGCGCTCTCCATTCGCCCACAAAAAAGGGCCCGCAAGGGCCCTTTTTCGTGGCATGCCGTAGAACTTACCGGCGGCCAAGATACCGCTGATCCGACTCTTCGGTACGACCCAGCGACCATTCACCGCGCGTACGCGCGTGACGGACAGCTGCATCTTCATCGGAGCGCGAAACGTCACGCGGATACGACAGATCCTGGCCCGGGAAGATCAGGTCAGCATCTTCAATCGTGTTGCTGTTGGCACGGAAAATCAGCGGCCACTTGTACGGGTTACCGTACACTTCGCCACGGGCAGAGATTGCCCACAGGCTGTCGCCACGGCGCACCGTGTAGCTGCCATCAGCCGTGCGACGCTCTTCTGCGCGCGGCTCTTCTTCGGCAGGCTCGGCTTCCGGGGTGGAAGCACAGCCGACCACCAGGCCACCCGCCATCAAAACTACCAGTAGTTCCTTCACACTGAATCTCATGTGCATGACCTCAGACTCCAGTTACATTGTTTTTGTCCGCCCCACGCCCGCATGACTATGCCGGCGCACTGTCAAGGACCCTATCATCGGGTCCGAAACAGTGTCAATTGAGTGTAGCCCAGTTCCAATATGAAAAACAGCCTGTGCGCAGGCATTGTATGGAACTGTTATTATCGGGCGGCCATCCCGCCGGAGCGAGGCCACGGACACGCTGGAGGCTGCATATGCCCGAAATTCTTGTGCTGTACTACAGCCGCTCCGGCGCCACCGCCGATATGGCCCGCCAGATCGCCCGCGGTATAGGCGAGATTGCCCGCATGAACGCACGCATCCGGACGGTGCCACCGGTCTCGGTGCAAAGCGAGGCCGCTATTCCGGCGGTGCCGGAAGACGGGCCACCCTATGCCGACATCGAGGATTTGCGTGAATGTGCAGGCCTGATCCTGGGTAGCCCCACCCGCTTCGGGAACATGGCGGCACCACTCAAGCACTTCCTCGACGGCACCTCGGAGCTCTGGCTCAATGGGGTTCTGGCAGGTAAACCGGCGGGGGTCTTCACCTCTTCTTCCAGTATCCACGGTGGCCAGGAGACCACGCTGCTGTCGATGATGGTGCCCTTGCTGCATCACGGCATGCTGATCATGGGCCTGCCCTATACCGAACCGGCACTGCTCACCACGCGCAGCGGCGGCACACCCTACGGGCCCAGCCATGTCGCCGGGGAACGTTCCGAACTGCCGCTGACCGAAGAAGAAGCAGAACTGTGTCGCGCGCTGGGTCGGCGTGTCGCGGCAACCGCCCGTCAGCTGGAAAGCACAACACCATGACACCCTATCTTGCTCAATTACTGCTGCGCCTGGGCGCTACCCTGTCGCTTGTTGCACTGATCGCCTGGCTGGTGCTGTGGCAAGTATGGTGGTCACCGCCAGAACTGGCGCCCGCCGGCCTGATGCTGGCCTGGATTCTGGTACCGCTGGTGCCTTTACTACCTGGCCTGGCCCTGGGGTGGCCACGCGCTGCGGGCGTCTGGACGCCGCTGATCATTCTGCCCTACTTCGCCTGGGGCATGACCGAGACCGTCGCCAATGCGGATGAACGTGGCTGGGCCATCATCGCCACCCTGCTGACCATGGCGGTGTTCGCCCTCTGCCTGCTGTTTGCTGCCCTGCATCGCTCACCACGCAAGCCAACAGGCAAATAAGCAACGCATGGCAGTGCGCATCAATCAGACAGCACTTCGCGCAGGAAGGGGATGGTAAGGCGCCGCTGGGCCGCCAGTGAGGCCACATCGAGTTCGTCCAGCAAGGCAAACAGCGTGGCCGGCTCGCGGGATTGTCGGCGCAGGAGGTAGCGGGCCGCTTCCGGCGGCAATTCCAGCCCCCGGTGACGCGCTCTCAGCGTCAGCGCATCGAGCAACCCCTGATCATCCAGACTGTGGAGCCGGAACACCGGCCCGCTGGCCAGTCGCGAGGCCAGATCAGGCAATTGCCAGTCGAGCGCGCCGGGCGAGGCGTTACCCGCGACCAGCAAGCGCTGCCGGCGATCAATGGCTTCGCGCACCAGATTGAATAGTGCCGACTCCCAGTCGCGGCGCCCGGCTACGGCTTCCAGCTCATCCAGCGCCACCAGATCGAGGCTTTCAAGCCCTTCCAGAACGCCCGGACCCGGGTCCAGGACCTGACTCAGGGGTACATAGGCAGCGCGCTCGCCGGACTCGGTGGCCTGACGACACGCTGCCTGCAGCAGATGGCTTTTACCGGTACCGCGCGGACCGGCCAGATAGAGAATGCCGTCGTCGTCGCCCGCGGCCAGCGCCTGCACAGCCCGCACGGCGGTGAGATCAGCACCCGCATGAAAGTTGGTAAACCCGGAATGATCAGCAAGCGTAATGCCCAACGGCATCTGGGGTGCGGCACGCACCCGGCGGTCGCGATCCGCCATCAACCGCCGCCAAACGCATAGATGAAGTGGGGGCGGCCGCCATCAAGGCGCTCGGCATCGAAGGCATGCGCCGTGGTCGGCGTCGGGTTAAGCACCGAGCCCACGCGAATGACATCATCCAGGCGCTGCGGCGTGCCCTGCACCAGCACATTGAGCTCCAGCCGGGCCGCATGAGCGCGCGTCACATATACCCCGGAAACCGGTGACAGCCCTTCCAGATAGCTGAGCACCCGCGCATAGTCACGCAGCCCATGCACTCCGTCCACGACAATCCGGGCCGTCGCGCGGTCCATGGTGCCCACGGCCGTACCCAGGCGACTGATCTGCATATCCGCCAGTTCGGCCACACCCCCCTCGACCGCGCCGTCCAGCGAAGCGGCAGCCCGTTCCCAGGACTGGCGCTGCCCATTCTCAATCAGCGTCCACCGGCTCAGATAGCTGCCCCGCGAATCACGCTCGACCCGACCGATCAGAAAAACGTCGGCATCATAACGTTCCGAGGCACGCTCCACCGATTCAAAAAAACCGCCCCACAAGTCCACGAATTCCACCACGGACTGATCCTGCCGGTCCCACATCGGCAAGCGCACCGGCACACCGCGCGAGCGCGAAGCGCGCTCTATGGCGCGGCCGGCTGCACCGCCATCACCACGCCCCACGACACGACGGTCCGCACCATCGCGCACGGCAAGCCAAACCAGCGTGCGCGGCCGCTCGCGACCCCATACGGTCTGGCCGTGATCACGCAGCAGGCGATCCACAGCGCGTTCATCAAACTCGACTTCCAGCGTGAGGCGGTCGTCGCCTCCGCTGCGATATTGATAGCGCCGCATCAAGGTAGCCGGGTCTTCCACCAGCGCCGCCAGGCCCACCGCCTGGGTCCCGCCGATGCGCACCAGCACCTGATCCAGGGCGACCGGCAACCGCCCGGCGCGTTGTTCGGCGGACTGATCCGATACCGAGACGCGCGCCAGGTAAAGCTCCTCCAGCACCTCGGCGCTCGCCACAGGCGCGGTGAGCGCAAAGAAGACGGCGACAATCAACGCCTTGCGGATGACATTGTGAAAAGGCAAAAGCACGGAATCCCGACCTCCCCGATGGCTGGACCGGCTCGCGCCGCAGGACGGGCGCGCCAGTCGAGCTCTGACGATGCGTGCTGTACAATACCACAACCTTTTTTGTGCGTCGGCACCCGTCCGCACGCGCTGCCCGCTGAGATGTCGTGCAAGGAATCCGATGAAACAACAGCCGCCCCTGACCTACCGCGACGCCGGCGTTGATATTGACGCCGGCAACCGTCTCGTACAGCAGATCAGCGACGATGTGAAACGCACTCGACGCCCCGAAGTCCTCGGCGGGCTGGGCGGTTTCGGCGCGCTGGTGGAAATCCCCCTGGATCGCTTCAAACAGCCTGTGCTGGTGGCGGGTACCGACGGGGTGGGCACCAAGCTGCGCCTGGCCATGGACCTGCAGCGCCACGACACCATCGGCATAGACCTGGTCGCCATGTGCGCCAACGACATCGTGGTGCAGGGCGCCGAACCGCTGTTATTTCTCGACTATTACGCCACTGGCCAGCTGGACCCCGACACCGCAGCTGCGGTCATCCGCGGTATCGCCGAAGGCTGCACGCGGGCCGGTTGCGCCCTGGTGGGCGGCGAAACCGCCGAAATGCCGGGCATGTACCAGGGAGAGGACTATGACCTGGCCGGCTTCTCTGTGGGCGTGGTGGAGAAATCACGCATTATCGACGGCCAGAAAGTGGCCCCCGGTGATGTCATCCTGGGCCTGGGCTCGTCGGGCTTCCACGCCAACGGCTACTCGCTGGTGCGGCGCGTGCTGCACGACAGCCAGACCCGCCTCGATACGCCGCTGGGCCACACCACGCTGGGCGAGGCGCTGCTTGAACCCACCCGCATCTACGTCAAATCCCTGCTCGCGCTGCACGCCGCGCACCCGGTCCATGCCCTGGCCCACATTACCGGCGGCGGACTGCCGGAGAACCTGCCGCGCGTGCTGCCCGATGGCGTGCGCGCCGTGATTGACGGGCACAGCTGGCAACGACCGGCGGTTTTCCAGTGGCTTGAAGACAGCGCCAGCATCGATCCGCACGAGGCCTACCGCACCTTCAACTGCGGCATCGGCATGGCCGTCATCGCGCCCGCCGAGACGGCCGCGGCTGCCACCTCACTGCTGCAGGAACACGGCGAAGAGGTATTCCGCATCGGTCACATCGAAAGCCACCAGTCAGGCGAAAGAGTGATCATCGAATGAGTGGTCGCCCCCTGCGCATTGCGGTCCTTGTCTCGGGCAGCGGAACCAACCTGCAGGCGATCCTGGACGCCGTGGATGCCGGCCTGCCCGCCACGGTCACCGCGGTGATCAGCAACCGGCCCGGCGTCCTCGCCCTGACGCGCGCGGCCAACCACGGCGTACCCGCCCATGTGCTCGATCACACGGCCTACCCCGATCGCGAGGCCTTTGACGAAGCGCTGGCGCGCCTGCTTGATGAGCTGGCGCCGGACCTGATTGTGCTGGCCGGCTTTATGCGCATTCTGGGCGAGGACCTGGTCAGTCGCTGGCAAGGCCGTATGCTCAACATCCACCCTTCCCTGCTGCCTGCCTGGCGCGGGCTGCATACCCACCGCCGCGTGCTCGAGGCCGGGGAACACTGGCACGGCACCAGTGTCCACTATGTAACGGCCGAGCTCGACGGCGGCCCGGTCATCGCCCAAAGCCGCATCGCGATTGCGCCGGATGACACGGAAACGTCCTTGCAACGGCAGATACAAACACTTGAACACCGTCTTTATCCGCAGGTCATTGACTGGATTGCCCGGGGACGCCTGGTACTCAGGAACGGCACCCCGGAACTGGATGGCAAAACACTCGATCGCCCCGTACTGGAAACCGGCAACGACCACAGGGAGCGCGCATGAAAAACTTCATCCCGGGCCTGATCATCCTGCTCAGTGCACTGATCAGCGCCAACGCCGTGGCCGACACCCCCGCCGGCCTCACACCCTACAGCGCCACATATAACCTCACTCACGGCAATATGCGTCTGGGCGAGACGACCTTCGAGTTACGCCATGAGGACGACCGGATTCTCTTCAGTGGCACGGCCCAGCCTACCGGTATGGCCTCCATTGTTCGCAGTGACCGCATCAACGAACGCAGTGAGCTGCGCCTGGGTGACGACGGCGAACTGATCACCCTGCGCTACGACTTTCTGCACAAGCGCGGCAGTCGCACCGAGGAAGAACTCAGCATCGACTTCGACTGGGAAGAAATGGAAGCACTGTCCGTGGTCGATGGCGAGGAATACCGACTGCCTGTATCCACCGGCGCCATGGACCGCTTTTCGCTGCAATTGCGCGTCATGCAGCATATGAGCGAAGGTCGTTCCTGTCCGATGAACTTTGAAACCGTGGAAGAAGACGAAGTCCATGAATACGAAGTCACCGAGGAGGGCCGCTACCGCGTCAAGACCGCCGCCGGTGAATTCCTGACCGTGCGCCTGGACCGCCACCACGGCAAACGCCTGACAATATTCTGGAGCGTACCCGAGCTGGATTACCTGCCGGTACGCATGGAAACCCGCCGCGAGGACCGGCGCACCGCCCGACTTGATCTCAAATCCCTGTCCGGCCCATTGGCCGAGCGGCTGGAAAAGGACTAGGCGCGCGGCAGGGTCACGCCGCGCTGACCCTGATACTTGCCCTTGCGGTCCGCGTAGGACACCTCGCACACCTCGTCCGATTCCAGAAACAGTATCTGGGCCACACCCTCGTTGGCATAGATCTTTGCCGGCAACGGCGTGGTATTGGAGAACTCCAGCGTCACATGCCCCTCCCATTCCGGCTCCAGCGGGGTCACGTTCACAATGATGCCGCAGCGGGCATAGGTGGACTTGCCCAGACAGATGGTCAGCACATTACGCGGGATACGCAGATATTCCACGGTGCGCGCCAGCGCGAAAGAGTTGGGCGGAATAATGCACACATCGGACTTCAGATTGACGAAACTGTTGTCGTCAAACGCCTTGGGGTCAACGATTGCCGAATTGATATTGGTGAATATCTTGAACTCGTCGGCGCAACGAATATCGTAACCGTAGCTTGATGTCCCGTAGGAAATCAGCGCCTCATCGCCCCGTTGCTTGATCTGCCCCGGCTCGAACGGCTCAATCATCCCGTGTTCGGCAGCCATGCGCCGTATCCAGCGGTCGGACTTGATACTCATGCTTCGATTTCCCTGTGCCGAAAATGTAAACGCCAAACAACCCCAATAAATGAAAAGCCAACCATGAAGAGCATGAAGGACATGAAGAATAGCAGCGACCGTCAGGGAACCGCTGATTTACTCATCTCGCGCCGGGCTTTGCCAACATCCTGATGCGAGGCAGGCCGGGAAAACTTCGTCATTCAACCTGTCGCCCAACCGCATCGAACAACTGAACACCGAAAACTGAAAACTTGCGCTCCGCGCCAGGGAGACGCTGATCTATTCGTCGCGTCTCCCTAGTCATCCACAACCTCAATCTCCGGGAACCCCACCCCCGCTTCCGCGCCCAGGCGCGCCAGCTGGGCGGCCGTGCGCCGCGCGATCTCGCGATAGGCCAGCGCCAGTTCTCCTGACGGCTCGGCCACCACTGTGGGCTCGCCACTGTCGGTCTGCTCACGAATGCGGATATCCAGCGGCAACTGCCCCAGCAG
>SLLK01000320.1 GCA_007134115.1 Gammaproteobacteria bacterium
CAGCGTGATGTCGCCGGCCTGTACCTCACGGACGGCCAGCAGCATCATGACGGTCAGTGTCACGGCGATAATCAGCGCCTGGCCGGAGTTCAGGGCGGCCAGCGACAGCCGGTTCTTCATGCGCGCTGATTCCCACTGCGCCAGGTCGCGATCGTAGCGCACCGCTTCATAGGCCTCGTTGCCGAAGTACTTGACCGTCTCGAAATTAAGCAGGCTGTCCACGGCGCGCGAGTTGGACTGGTTGTCGCGCTCGTTGGCTTCACGCACAAAGCGCGTCCGCCACTCGGTGATCTTGACCGAGAACAGCACGTAAGCGATGACTGCGAGCAGGACCACGCTCACATAGCCGGGGCTGAAGACGACGAACAGGATCACTGCCACCATCGCGATCTCGAGCAGCGTCGGCACGATATTGAACAGCGTGAAGCGCAGCAGAAAGCTGACCCCGGTGGTACCGCGCTCGATATCACGCGCCAGCGCGCCGGTGCGGCGTGACAGATGGAAGCCCAGCTCGAGTTGATGCAGGTGTTCGAATACCTGTAGCGACATACGCCGCATGGCGCGCTCGGCGACCCGCGCGAACACAGCGTCGCGCAGCTCATTGAATACCGTGGCACCCAGACGCAAAAAGCCGTAGGCGAACACCAGCGCCAGCGGCAGGGCGACCAGGGCATTGGCCTCGCGCGCCTGATCAAGGCTGTCCACAATGAATTTCAGCGCGACCGGCATGGCCACGGTAGCCAGCTTGGCTGCGGTCAACAGCGCCAGCGCGAGGATCACCCGGCCACGATATTCCAGCAGGTACGGGCCGAGTTTTCTCAACAGACGCCATTGCGGCCGGTAGCCGGCGGGGTAATCGCTGTCGCTTGAAGTACGCAAAGTTCAGGTTCCGCTTGCCGGGGCAGGGCACCATACCGCACCGCGTGGTCTGCTGTCGCGACCCCGAGGCTGCATTTTGCCGTGGCCCCTTGTACTATCGGGCGTTTGTCATCAGGAGACTGACCGCTATGCTCGACCAACTCGCCCGACACTATTACCGCATCACGCTGGGCTATCCCTGGGTGGTGGCCGGCGTGGTGGTTGTGCTGCTGGTGCTGGCCGGGTTCCAGGCGCGTCATTTCCACCTCGATGCCTCGGCCGAGTCGCTGATGATTGAAGGCGACGAGGACATGCATTTCTATCGGGAGATCCGTGCCCGCTACGGGTCCGATGACTTTCTGATCGTCACCTACTCGCCGCACGAAAAAGACCTGTTCGCCGAGGCCACTCTGGAGCGGATCAGGGCGCTGCGCGACGAGCTGGCGGGGATGGAGCGCGTTGACTCGGTAACCACGCTGCTGGATGTGCCGCTGATCGACAGTCCGGCGATGACCCTGAGCGAGATTCAGCGCGGCACCCGCACTTTGATGGATGAGGATACCGATCGCGACCTGGCGCGCGAGGAGTTCCTCACCAGTCCCCTGTATCGCGACCTGATCATCAACCCGGATGCCGATACCACGGCGCTACTGGTCAGTTTCCGCCGCGACGAGCAGGCGCACGCCCTGTTGCAACGGCGCGAGATGCTGCGCGTGAAACAGGAGCGCGAAGGACTGGATGCCGATGAGCGCAGCGAGCTGCGTGCCGTGGAGGCCGAGTACGGACCCCTGAACGAGCGTTACCAGCGGCAAATGGAAGCCGACATTGCCGAGGCACGCCAGATTCTTGACCGGCATCGCGAGTACGCACAGATCTTCCTCGGCGGGGTGCCGATGATCGCCGTGGACATGATGGATTTCGTGCGCAGCGATATCAGCACTTTTGGTGTGGGCGTGGCGCTGTTCATCGTGTTGTTGCTGGCGTTTACCTTCCAGCGCCTGCGCTGGGTCATCATCCCTTCGCTGATTTGTGGCGGGGTGGCGCTGGGTATGACCGGCTTTCTGGGGTTCATGTCGTGGCCGGTGACCGTAGTGTCCTCCAATTTCATCTCGCTGGTGTTGATCATTACCCTGTCGCTGATCGTGCACCTGGTCGTGCGTCACCGCGAACTGCACATGGCGGCGCCGGACAAGCCGGCGGCGGAGCTGGTGCGCGAAACCATCGACAGCAAGTTCAAGCCCTCTTTCTACACTGCGCTGACCACCATGGTGGCTTTTGCCTCCATGATGTTTGCCGAGATCCGCCCGGTCATGGATTTTGGTCTGATGATGGTCTTCGCGGTGGCGATGGGCTTCGTGCTGACCTTCGTGCTGTTTCCGGCCCTGGTGTCGCCGTTCGCGCCGGGTCGGGTGCCGGTGCCGCGCCGCGATTATGCGGGTCGCATGCTGCGTGGTTTTGCCCGCCTGGTGCAGCAGCGCGCTGCGCTGGTGTGGGTGCTGTTCGCGGCGATCGGGCTGGCGGGTATCGTCGGCATGGGCAAGTTGACGGTCGAGAACCGGTTTATCGACTACTTCAAGTCGGACACCGAAATCTACCAGGGCATGGAATTGATCGACCGTGAGCTGGGAGGCACGACCCCGCTCGACGTGGTGCTCGATGCGACGCCCGACTTTCTCGCCTGGGAAGAAGAAGAGGACGACGAGTTTGCCTTTGAATTCGAGGGTGATGCCGGGCCCGTCGGTGGCTACTGGTTCGATCCCTACCAGCTCGAGGAAGTCAAGGATATACACGATTACCTGGAAAGCCTGCCCGAGACCGGCAAGGTGCTTTCTGTAGGCACCAGCATGCGCATGATCCAGCACCTCAATCGGGGTGAACCGCTGGATCCGTTTGGTCTCGGACTGGTGTACCAGCAGATTCCTGACGAGCTGCGCGACATCCTGTTTGATCCGTACATGTCCGGGGACGGCAATCAGATTCGCATTGATATACGGGTGATCGACTCCGACCCCAACCTGCACCGTGATGCACTGTTGCGGCAGATTCGCGGTGAGTTGATCAGCCAATTCGACCTCGAACCCGAGCAGGTGCGCCTGAGCGGCATGCTGGTGCTGTACAACAATGTCATGCAGAGCCTGATCAGCTCGCAATTCGTCACCATGTTCATCGTGTTCGGCGCGATCATGGCGATGTTCGGGCTGTTGTTCCGTTCGCTGAGAATGGCCCTGATCGGTCCGCTGCCCACCCTGGTCGCCGCGGTGTCGGTACTTGGATTGCTCGGCTGGCTGGGGATTCCGCTGGACATCATGACCATGACCATCGCCGCCATTACCATCGGTATTGGTGTGCATGACACCATTCACTACAGTGACCGCTTCCGCCTGGAGATCCTCGGGGGCGCCGACTATCCGGCGGCCATGCTGGAGTCTCATACCCAGGTCGGCCGGGCCATGTTCTACACCACGGTGATCATCACCGCCGGCTTCTCCATACTGATGTTGTCCAACTTCATCCCCACCATTTACTTCGGACTGTTTACCGGGGTGGCGATGGTTTTTGCACTGATCAGTAATCTCACCCTGTTGCCACTGTTGATGGCGCGGCTACGTCCATTCTGAGGTCTGTCTGTCGCCCGCCGGCCGCGGCCATCTGTTCTGCTGCCCGGCGGGCTTGCCTATAATGGACCAAGTCACGGTGACGGCCGGACGGGCAACAGCCATGAACAGCATGCACAGGGGTTTGACTGCGGGGCGGACGGGCGTCGCGGCGAGGGCGCAGCCCGGCGTGCCGTGCTGGCTGGGCGCGCTGTTGCTGTTGTTTGCCGCTGACATGTCCCGGGCCGAACCCGATGTGGTTCGTCTGCAGTATGACTGGCCGGCGGGTATGGTACTGCAGGCGGAAGTGACCCTGGAGAATCGCCGCGAGAGTGCCGATGGCGCGACCACCAGTGCCTTGCGCAGCGGCTATACCCTGACCACTGAAGCAGTGGACGACGGCCTGCGGGTGCGGCCGGGTGAACCCGAGGTCTACCGCGAGGATTTGCCGGCAGAGCCGGACAGTGCCGTGCGGTTGTTGCTGTCGCGGCTGACACTGCTGAGTCCCGACTACGTGGTGGATGAGCTCGGTGCGCTGGTACGTATCGAGGATTTTGAGCCGTTCCGGGAGCGTGCCGCTGCTGAATTGGGCGACTGGCACCGGGACCGGCTGCCGCAACAGCAAGCGCAGTTACAGCGTGTGCTCGACCATGCCCTGTTCGAGTCCCGGGTGCGTACGCGCGCGGAGCAGGCCTGGAAGCGCGACGTGGGTCAGTGGGTAGGGGCCGGTTTCGAGCGCGGCGTCGTCTATACCATGGATTTCCGTGTGCCCGTGCCGATGGCGGCCAATGTGCCGGTGCCGGCCTCCGGCGAGTACGAGTTTCTCGGCCGGGTGCCTTGCCACGATGGCCGGGAAACCCGCCAGTGCGTGCGCCTGCGGCACGCCTTTGCGGTGGAACGCACGGCGACTACCGCCATTATCAGTCGTATCTTCGAAACCGTGGGTACGCCTCTGCCCGGCGACTTCGGGCTGACCATGGACTATCAGATCGAGGTCATCACCGAAGAGCGCACGCTGATTCCGCATTTCGTCAAGGAAACGCGGATCATGACCCTGTTCCCCGGCCGCGAGGCGGTGCCGGTACGTGAAGTCCGCTTTCGCCGTATCGTGTATACCCGGAAGGACCCGGCCGATTCGGCCTTGCCCCCACCGGGTGCCGTGACCGAGCATTAAAAAAGCCGGGCACGAGGCCCGGCTTTTCAGCAGTCGTGAGTCGACGGCGACTACTGGCCGGCCCCCGCCGCACGCGGCTGGTCGGCCCCGGTGGCAGGTTGGCGGGCGGTGCCGAAATACTCTTCCGGGGTGAACA
>SLLK01000278.1 GCA_007134115.1 Gammaproteobacteria bacterium
CCGGGCGATTCGGTGGAAGTGATTCGCGCCAGCGTGGTCGACGGCGCGCGTATCGACGAGCAACGCGCAGCGCAGGCGCAGGCGGAAAGGGCGCGCCGGGAAGCGGCAGCAGAGCGTGAACGCGAAGCGGCCCGTCAACGCGAGGCGGCCGAGCAGCAGGCGCGCCGTGAGGAAGAAGCACGGCGCGCGCAGGAGCAGCGGCAGGCCCGCGAACGGCGCGAGGCGGAGGAACAGGCGCGCCGCGAAGCGGAAGCGGAGGAGCAGCGCCGCCGCGAGGCGGAAGCTGAAGTCGCCGCCCGCCGCGAACGTGAAGCGGAACAGGAGGCGGAGGCGCAGCGCCAGCGGGAAGCAGACCAGCGCCGCCGCGAAGAATTGGCGGCCGCTCTGGAGCGTGAGGAACAACAACGTCGGCAGCAGAGTCTCAGTGCCGAGCAGGAGCGCGCCCTGGGCTTGTACCGCAGCGCCATTGCTGATCGCGTGCAGCGTAACTGGCTGCGGCCGCCGGCCGAGACCGAAGAGTTTGAATGCCGGGTGCGCGTGCGCCAGGCGCCTGGCGGGGAAGTACTGGATGCCAGGATTGTACAGAGCTGCGGCAATGCGGCGCTGGACCGGTCGGTGGAAGCCGCCGTGTTACGCTCATCGCCACTGCCTTCGCCGCCTGAGCCGGAGCTGTTTCGCCAGGAGCTGGAATTTGTCTTTGTGCCGAGGTGATGAGTGAAACGGATTGGACTGAGCCTGGCCTTGTTGCTGTTGCCCCTGTCGGCGGCCTCCGATGTGCTGCGCATAGAAATCGTCGAGGGCGTGACCGGTGCCGCACCCATCGCGGTGGTGCTGGAGTGGGAAGGGCGCGGGCAGCCGCCCCAGGCCGTGGACGAAATCATCAATGCCAATCTGGCGCGCACCGGCCGTTTCTCTCCGCTGAAGGCGGATGCCTTTCCGCAGCGGCCGTCTTCACCGGGCGATGTGAATTACCGGCGGTGGCGCGAGGCCGGCGTGGACCATTTGTTGATTGGCCGCTACGGGCCGCGCGAGGGAGGCGGCTACGAGGTGCGTTTCTACCTGCTTGACGTCTTGCGTGAATCGCAGCTGGTGGCCTACCGCATTCCCGCGCCGTCCGACGGACTGCGCCGCGTGGCGCATCGGGTGTCGGATATTGCCTGGGAGGCGGTCACCGGGCAGGCGGGTGCATTTGATACCCGCCTGGCCTATGTCAATGCCCGCGAGGTGGACGGGGCGCAGGAGTATCGCCTGATGGTGGCTGATTCGGACGGCCACAATGCGCGGCCCATTGTGGTCTCGCGGCAACCGTTGATGTCTCCGGCGTGGTCGCCTGACGGCCGCCAGCTGGCCTACGTATCCTTCGAGGGACGACGCTCGCAGGTTGTGGTGCAGGACCTGGCGACCGGGGAGCGTGAACGGGTATCCACGCGGGCGGGCATCAACGGCGCGCCGGCATGGTCGCCGGACGGACGGCGTCTGGCGCTGGCCTTGTCGGACAGCGGCGATGTGAATATCCATGTGATGGACATGGCCAGCCGGGAGCTGACCCGGTTGACGCGTGGCAGCGCCATCGATACCGAGCCTGCCTGGTCGCCGGACGGCGAACGTCTGGCCTTTACCTCGGATCGCGGCGGCGCACCGCAGGTGTACGAGTACAACTTCGACAATGCCCAGGTGCGGCGCCTGACCTTCGACGGCGGTTATAACGCCCGCCCCCGCTACAGAGCAGACGGTCGCTCGCTGGCCGTGGTGCATGGTCATCGCGGCCGCTACATGATCGGCGCGGTGGATCTGGATAGCCGTTCGCTGCGTCTGCTCAGCGAAGGCCCGCTGGATGAGTCCCCGGACTTTGCGCCCAACGGCGCTATGGTGATTTATGCCGCGCGGCGTGGCGGTCAGGGCGAACTGGCTACGGTGTCTTTTGACGGACAGGCCCGGCAGCGCCTGAGCTCGGCTGAGGGCGAGGTGCGTGAGCCGGCATGGTCGCCACTACGTTCACGGGATTGATCATACAACGGAGATGGATATGAACAGATTATTTCGCATGATTCTGGTGACCAGTCTGATCGTTCTGGTCGGTGCCTGTGCCACCACACAGGAAGACGACATGGTCGCCGAGCGCGAGCCGCGCCCGGATGATGTGACCCGCGTCGATCTGATTGACGACGATGGCGCGCTGGAGGCGTTGCCAATGGATGATGACTTCCGTCGGCAACTGGATTCCGCGGAGCGGGATCTGCTGGCTAAGCGGTTGGTACATTTCGCTTTCGACAGCAGTACCGTGACGGGCGATTATCTGGAAGTGGTGCAGGCGCATGCTGCCTACCTGCGTCATCACCGGGACCAGCGCATCGTGCTGGAGGGGCATACGGACGAGCGCGGCTCACGTGAGTACAATGTGGGCCTGGGCGAGCGCCGGGCGCAGGCGGTACGTCGCTTGATGCTGGCCCAGGGCGTGAACTCGCGGCAGATTGAAACAGTGAGTTTCGGTGAGGAACGACCGGCGGTGCGGGCCAGTAACGAAGAAGCGTGGGCACGCAACCGTCGGGTGGAACTGATATACGGCGAATAAGGCAGCGGAGGCGCAAACGTCATGTCGATAAGGCACCTTGCGAGTATGGGCGTGCTGGTCGCGCTGGTGACCGGTTGTGCGGGCGGCATGCCCCTGCAGTGGGATAACGGCGACGACGCCGAGGACCGGCTGGGTGCCATCGAACAGCGGCTGGCGGAGATTGAGCAACGCCTGGATGTGCACAGCGATCTGCAGGTGGTGCAGGCGGTTGATACCCTGCAGGACGAGGTGCGGCAACTGCGGGGCGCCAGTGAGGAGCAGGCACATCGTGTGGATTCCCTGCGCTCCAGTCAGCGTGACATGTACGTGGATCTGGATCGCCGTCTGCGTGCGCTGGAGCTGCGCCCGGAAGCGGGCGCGCCGGCCAGCGATGCGCGGCCGCAGCGGGGCGAGGAAGAGGCCTACCAGGCCGCTTTCAATCTGATGCGTGAGGGTCGTTACGAGCCTGCCATGGCGGCGTTCGAAGAGTTTCTGGATGAGTACCCGGGTGGCGGCTATGCACCCAATGCACGCTACTGGCTGGCCGAAGCCCACTACGTGTCGCGCGGCTTCGATGACGCCGAGCGCGAGTTCAAACGGGTGCTGGCGGACTTCCCGGACAGCAACAAGGCGGCGGATGCGCGCCTCAAGCTGGGTTTTATTCATTACGAACAGCGCGAATGGGACCAGGCGCGAGCCATGCTTGAAGAAGTGCGCCAGAAACACCCGGACAGCAGTGCCGCGGAGCTTGCCGCGCAGCGCCTTAGCCGGCTCGAACAGCAAGGGCACTGAGACGTCATGCAAACGCTTTCGCGACAGCGCGAACAGGCCGGTGCCCGCACGCGTTGTGTGCGTATCACCGAGGTTTTTTGTTCATTGCAGGGTGAGGCGCGCACGGTGGGTCTGCCTACGGTGTTCGTGCGCCTGACCGGCTGCCCCCTGCGCTGCCAGTATTGCGATACGGCGTATGCTTTCCATGGGGGTGAATGGCGCGACTTCGACGATATCCGGCATCAGGTGCGCAGCTATGGCGTGCGCCATGTGACGGTGACCGGCGGCGAGCCGCTGGCGCAGAAACCTTGCGTGCAATTGCTGCGCGAATTGTGCGATGACGGCTACGAGGTCTCGCTGGAAACCAGCGGGGCGCTGGATATTTCAGCGGTGGACCCGCGCGTTAGCCGAGTGCTGGACCTCAAGACACCGGGCTCCGGCGAGTGCGCGCGTAACCTGTGGTCCAATATCGAACACCTCACGCCCCATGACCAGGTCAAGTTTGTGCTGTGTGACAGGGAAGATTACGAGTGGGCCTGTGCGGTGATGCGGGAGCACAACCTGGCGGATCGTTGCGAAGTGTTGTTTTCACCCAGCTATACCCAGTTGCCGCCGGCCACGCTGGCTGACTGGATTGTTGCCGACGCCTTGCCGGTACGCTACCAGTTACAGTTGCACAAGATCCTGTGGGGCGATGAGCCGGGACGCTAGCGCGGGGACTGCCGTGGTGCTGGTGTCCGGTGGTCTTGATTCGGTCACGGCACTGGCGCTGGCGCGCCAGGCCGGTTACGACTGTTATGCGCTGAGCTTTGATTACGGGCAACGTCACCGGGTGGAACTCAAGGCGGCGCACCGCGTGGCTCGTTCACTGGGGGCCATTGAGCATCGCGTCATTCCGGTCGATTTGCGCGGTTTTGGCGGTTCGGCGCTGACCGACGACAGTATTGCAGTGCCCGAAAACGGCGGCACCGGTATACCGGTCACCTACGTTCCGGCCCGTAATACCATCTTCCTGTCCTTTGCCCTGGCCTGGGCCGAAGTGCTCGAAGCGCAGCATATCTATATAGGCATCAACGCCGTGGATTATTCCGGCTACCCCGACTGCCGCCCCGAATACCTGCAGGCTTTTCAGGATATGGCCAATCTGGCTACGCGCGCCGGCGTAGAAGGACACGGCATACAATTGCACGCGCCACTGATCGACTGGTCGAAGGCGGACATTATCCGCCGGGGGACTGAACTGGGGGTCGACTACGGGCTCACGGTGTCATGCTACCAGGCGGATGCCGATGGCCGCGCCTGCGGTCGCTGTGATTCCTGCCGCCTGCGTGCGGAGGGCTTCCGCGATGCGGATGTGGCAGATCCTACGCGTTACGCGGGCAACTGAAGCGAGGGCGTACTTGAGATTTTCGC
>SLLK01000262.1 GCA_007134115.1 Gammaproteobacteria bacterium
AGGGTGACTATGCCAGCGCCGCCCAGCAGCGCGCCGCACGACATACGCTGGTGAGCGTGCTCGAAAGCCTGCTGCGCCTGTTGCACCCGCTGATGCCGTTCATCACCGAGGAGCTGTGGCAACGCGTGGCGCCGCTGGCTGGCAAACAGGGCGAAAGCATCAGTCTGCAGCCCTGGCCAGCCGACGAACAGCATTCGGTGGACACCGAAGCGGTTGCAGAGACCCGCTGGCTGATGCAGTTTATTCTCGGGCTGCGCCGCATCCGCGGCGAAATGGACATCGCACCGAACCGGCCCCTGCCGGTCCTGCTGGAAAACCATGCGCCCGACGACCGCGCCCGGCTGGAAACACACCGTCCGTTGCTGGATGCGCTGGGGCGTATAGAATCGGTCACCCTGCTCGAAACAGACGAACAGGCGCCACAGTCCGCCACCGCGCTGCTCGGCAGCATGCGCATCCTGGTGCCCATGGCGGGGCTCATTGATACCGATGCCGAATTGAAGCGCCTTGATCGACAGATCAGCACGCTGGAGCAGGATCTCAAGCGCAGTGAAGGCAAGCTGGCCAACGCCGGGTTCGTGGAAAAAGCACCCGCGGCAGTGGTCGACAAGGAGCGCACGCGCAGCGAGGAAATGCGCGAGGCCCTGCGTCAGCTACGTGAGCAACGGGACAAGATCAGCGCGCTGGCCTGAATGACCGGTTAGCCGGATTCGCGCAAGCGCTGCAGGTGCTTGCGCGTCAACTCGTGGAACAGCCGCCCGGGCCCGGCGTCCTCGTACACCGGGTCGCCGAACTCGTCTTCTTCCAGCACCCGCTCACCCTCGCGGTAGGGCAGCGCGTTCTCCAGTTCGTCCAGCGCCGCCTTGAGCAAATCGGTCACAATCTGCTCAGTGGAACGCAACGGATACATCTCGGCCAGCGCGGCAATGCGCGCGGCATCCTGCTCGGTCAGGTGCACGCTGTATTCACACGAGGTCAGGCGGCCCTTGCTGCGGGCTTCCCATTCACGATGCAAACTCCGAATCGACATTGGGCTCCTCCGGCGAACCAGTGAAGATTGTCCAGGGAAACGCTGATCTGTTCGTCACGTCTCAGCGGGCCCTGAGTCAGATATGGGGTGAACCCGACTGCTTTTCAAGCCTGTGGGGGACGAGCGGTAGTGTGGGCAGGACGTTCGGCGCGGCCGGCAGTCACAGACCCGCCTGGTGCAAAATGATGCGCACGATGCCCCACAAAACAAGCACCAGCGCCAGGGTCATGAGCAGTCCGACCACGATATAGGCAGCAGGACGTCCATGGGTAAAATCGCGCGCACGATTCTTTTCGCTCTGCACCCCGAAGAAAGCGGCGAATACACTGCCCACCACTTCACCCCAGCTCGGGCGCCGGGCATCATCACGGGAATCCTTGCGCTGGTCGTTCATTGCGATCCGCTCACGCTGTTGAAAACCAAAGACCCCCGGCCAAACTGCTATGCTGAATCGGCGCGCCACCGCTCCAAGGCGCCCGCACCACCGGACAACCTGTGACCCATTCGTCGCGCCCGGGCCTCAGCGCACCGCGCCATCCTACTGGACAGATAACAGCATGAATACAGCCCTGCATACAGCCATCGAGCGCACCGGAGAAATTGTTCTGGGCAAACAGACCGCCATCCGGCAGGCCATTACCTGTCTGCTCGCCGGCGGCCACCTGTTGATCGAGGATGTGCCCGGCGTGGGCAAGACCATCCTCGCGCAAACCCTGGCGCGCACCCTGGGCCTGGAGTTTCAGCGCATCCAGTTCACCAGCGATCTGATGCCGGGCGATATTATCGGCACCTCGGTCTACAATCGCGCCGACAGCAGCTTCCGCTTTTATGCCGGACCGATTTTTTCCCAGCTGGTGCTGGCCGACGAGGTCAACCGCGCCACCCCCAAAACCCAGAGCGCGCTGCTGGAGGCCATGGAGGAACAGCAGGTCACCATCGACGGTGAATCACGCCCCCTGCCCAACCCGTTCTTCGTCATCGCCACCCAGAACCCGGTCCATCAGCTGGGCACCTTCCCGCTGCCCGAATCGCAGCTGGATCGCTTTCTGATGCGCATCAGCCTGGGCTACCCCGACGCCGGGGCAGAACGCCAGCTGCTGCAGGGTACGGACCGTCGCGAACTGCTGCGTGACCTGCCCGCGGCCCTGGACGCCGATCGCCTGCTTGAACTGCGCCGCGAGGCCAGCCGGATCCACGTGGCCGACGCCCTGATTGATTACGTACAGGCACTGCTGCGCCATACGCGTGACAGCGGGCAATACCGGCTGGGGCTGTCACCGCGGGCAGGGCTCGCGCTGCTGGGTGCGGCACGCGCCTGGGCGTTGCTGGATGATCGTTCCAGCGTGTTGCCGGAGGACATACAGGCAGTACTCGAACCCGTCGTAGGCCACCGCCTCCAGGCCACCCTGCCGGATCACGAAAACGGCGCAACCACGGCTGCCGGCGTCCCTGAACTGCTTGCCGCCGTACCCGTGCCCTGAGTTCGTCGTGCGCACCTGGCTGCAGCAACAATTCCGCGACTGGATGCGCCGGCGCAACCCGCCGGCGCGCGGCACGCTTCACCTGGGTGCGCGGCGCATCTACATCCTGCCTACGGGCAGTGGCCTGGTTTTCGCCCTGATGGTGCTGGTCATGCTGCTCAGCGCCATGAACTACAGCAACAGCATGGCCTTCGGCGTGGGCTTTCTGCTTGCCGGCATGGGACTGGTGGCCATGCATCACACCCACCGCAACCTGCTCGGCCTGCGGGTCCACGGGCTCGGCGCCGAGCCGGTGTTCGCCGGCCAGACAGCGCGCTTTCGGTTGCGCCTGGAGAACCCGGCAGCGACCGTGCGCAGTGGCATAGAACTGGACACGCGCGACGGCACCGGCGATCACTGCGACCTGCCGCCTGGCACCAGCGCCGTGCTCACATTGCCCTGCGCCGCCGCCCGGCGCGGCCGTCTCAGCGCGCCGCGCTTCCAGCTTGCCTGTCGCTATCCACTGGGCCTGTTCCGCGCCTGGAGCCCGCTTGAGCTGGAGATGGATACGCTGGTCTATCCGCGCCCGGCCGACAGCGCGCCGCCGATCCCTGCCGTACATGGCCCTTACGGAAGACAGGCCAGCGAGCAAAGCGGCGGGCAGGAGGACTTTCACGGGCTGCGTGATTACCGTCAGGGTGACCCCTGGCGTCACATCGCCTGGCATGCGCTGGCCCGCGAGCAGGGGCTGACCACCAAGCTGTTCGCCGAACCGCTGGACGAGCGGCGCTGGCTGGACTGGGACAGTCTCGCGCCACGCCAGCCCGAAGCCAGGCTTGAAGTACTGTGTCGGTGGGTACTGGATTGTGAAGCCAGGCACCTGGTCTACGGGCTGCGGCTGCCGGGCACCACCCTTGCGCCGGGCAGCGGCAGCGACCACCAGAGACGCTGCCTGCAGGCACTGGCCCTCTTTCCACCAACAGCGACCGATCCGTCATGAGTGCCACCACGCCCCCGGTTCATTATCGCAAGGTCGACCAGGTCATCATCGCGCTGGCGCTGGTGATCCTCCCCCTGGTGCCTGCGCTGCCGCCATGGATTACCGGTCTGGCCGTGGTCTGCGGGGCATGGCGGCTGGTTGCGGCGCGACGCGGCTGGCGCAACCCCAACCGCATCGTCACTGCCGTGGTCGCCATTGCCTGCGGCGGCGGCATTCTGCTCACCTTCGGCCAGCTCAACAGCCAGGCTGCCGGCACCGCGTTGCTGGTCGCCATGGTGGCGCTCAAGCTGATGGAGCTGCGAGGCCGCCGCGATGCCATTCTGCTGGTGTTTCTCGGCTATTTCCTGGTGGTCACCAATTTCCTTTACAGCCAGGAACTGCCTGTGGCGCTCTGGCTGTTCCCGGTCACCATCTACCTCACCATGGTATTGCTCGACATCAACCGCCACGGACCGCCCCTGCCCTGGCGCCGACGCCTGCGCACGGCCGGCACGCTCTCGCTGCAGGCCCTGCCATTGATGCTGGTGCTGTTTGTGCTTTTCCCGCGCGTCCCCGGCCCCCTGTGGGGTGTTCCCGAACCCGAGGGGGTTGCCCAGTCCGGCCTCAGCGATAGCATGAGCCCGGGCAGCATCAGCCAGTTGGGACTGTCCAACGAACTGGCCTTCCGGGTCGTGTTTGACGACGCGGCCCCGGACAACAACCTGATGTACTGGCGGGGCCCGGTATTCTGGGAGTTTGACGGGCGCAGCTGGAGTGCGGACAGCGACCACTACGAAGAGGGCGCGGTCACACGCCTGCCCGCCGGCCTGGAGCCTCTGGGCCCGCCGTTGACCTACCAGGTCACCCTGGAAGCCAATGAGCAGCACTGGTTGCTGGCGCTGGATATGCCGGCGGCAAACGACATGGGCGGGGCGCGTTACCGCGACGGGCAGTTGCTTGCCGTCGACCCCGTGCGAGAACGCGAACGTTATGAGGCAAGCTCATACACCGCCTACCGGCTCCAGCCGGAATTGAGCGATCACCAGCGCCAGCGTGCCCTCGACCTGCCCGCACAGGGCAATCAACGCGCCCGTGCGCTGGCGCGCAACTGGGCGGAACAGCACGATGACCATGAACAAATCGTGCAACAGGCACTCAATCTTTTTCGGGAAGACCCCTACTACTACACACTGGAGCCACCCCTGCTCGACGAGGAGCCCATTGATGAGTTTC
>SLLK01000167.1 GCA_007134115.1 Gammaproteobacteria bacterium
AACCAGCGTGCCTCCTGCAGATGGTTGCGCAGCGTCTCGCTGTCGCGTGCCGACTCGAGTTGTTTGCCGAGTGCTTCGTAGACAGGGTTGACCCGCAGGCGCGGCGCGCTTTCCGGGTTGAGTTCCACGCGCCAGCCCTCGCGGGAGCGCACGACGAAGACGTCCGGTGAGATGTACTCGGTCCGCGCGGCACTGATCTCGCCACCCGGTCGCGGGTTGAGATGGCGTATCAGATCAATGGCGGCGCCAGCGTCCTCGCGCGTGACACGCAGGCCGCGCAGCAGCTTGTCCATATCGCGTTCGGCCAGTTCATCAAGGTGGTCGGCAACCAGTTTGTGCGCCAGCTCGGTGGTGGCATCCTGCTGCTCCAGGCGCTGTAGTTGCAGCAGCAGGGATTCGCGCAGATCACGGGCGCACACGCCGGGCGGGTCAAAGCACTGCAGCCGATGCAATACGGCCATCACTTCGTCGGGCTCTACGCCCAGTTCCGCGGTCAAACTACGGCACAGTTCGGTGAGATCTTCGTGCAGGTAGCCATCGTCATCCACTGCGTCGATGAGTGTGGTGGCGATCGCCATATCGGTGTCGCTGAAATGGGCGAACTGCGTCTGCCAGGCGAGGTGTTCCCGCAGTGTTTCTGCGCTCTGGGGGGCGTACTGAACCGGGTCCCAGGGCTCGCTGCCGGCGCTGGCGGAAGCTGTGCCGGTGTCGTAGATGTCCTCCCAGGAGCTGTCTACGGGCAGTTCCTCGGGGATATCCGCTGTGCTGGTTGCGCCATCGTCGGTATCGGCAGTGGGGGTGGCGGGATCGCCGGCGGTGTCGTCTTCGTCCACCTCCAGCATCATGTTGGATTCCAGGGCCTCGTTAATCTCCTGGCGCAATTCGAACGTGGACAGCTGCAACAGGCGTATGGCCTGACGCAACTGGGGCGTCATCGCCAGCCGCTGACCCAGACGCAGTTGCAGTGACTGCTTCAGCATAAGACCGGTTGAGGCGAATAAAGCCGGGACATGGCTATGGTCCGTTTGTTGCTGTGGCCGACGAGGCCCCGGGTTCTACAGCGCCAGGGTCACGCTGTGCTGGCTTCCCGTGTGTCCAATATACGCCGCTCACAGGCGGAAATCCTGGCCCAGGTACACCTCGCGCACCCGATGGTTGCCCAGCACGTCCTCTGGCGTGCCCTCGGCCATCACCTGGCCGTCACTGAGTATGTAGGCGCGACTGCATATGCCCAGGGTTTCGCGCACATTGTGATCGGTGATGAGTACGCCGATGCCACGATCACGCAGGTGACCGATAATGCGCTGTATATCCAGCACCGAGATCGGGTCGACCCCGGCAAAGGGCTCGTCAAGCAGGATGAAGCGCGGGTTGGCCGCCAGTGCGCGGGCGATTTCCACGCGCCGTCGTTCACCGCCGGACAGGCTCACCCCGGGGTTGTTGCGGATATGCCCGATGTTCAGTTCATCAAGCAGCTCCTCCAGGCGGTGTTCCCGGTCGCCGCGCTTGAGGTCCCGCCGTAACTCCAGGATGGCCATGATGTTGTCACGCACGCTGAGCTTGCGAAACACCGAGGCTTCCTGCGGCAGATAGCCGACTCCCAGGCGGGCCCGCGCGTGCATGGGCAACGCGGTAATGCGGCGGCCGTCCAGCGTGATGCGACCATGATCACACGGGACCAGACCCACTATCATGTAGAACGAGGTGGTCTTGCCGGCACCGTTGGGCCCCAGCAGACCGACCACTTCGCCGGTGCGCACATGCAGCGACACATCGCGCACTACCTGGCGACCACGATAGGATTTGTGCAGCCCCTCGGCGCGCAGGTAAATTTCCGGCAGCATGTCGGTGGCAGGCGTACTCATTGCTGGTTTCCGTTGTCGCGGGGCTGGATGATGATCTGTACCCGGCCACTTTCCTCGGCGCCCCCGGAGGCCAGGATGCGTTCCTCGCGGCGATGGTAGCGAATATCATCGCCGCGCAGCACGTCGCTGCCGCGGGCGACACGGGCATTGCCCGACAGTTGCAAAATCTCACTGTCCGTATCGTACTGCATGCGTGCGGAGCGGGCATCCACCGGCGGAGCCGGCGCGGTGCGCGGCTCATGATAGGTGGCCGGGTCTCCGGTGACCACGATGCGCATGTTGTCTTCACCGGGCAGGCGGGTGACGGTGATCTCGTCGCCGCGCAGTACTGCTTCACCCTGGGTCAGTGTCACGTTGCCGCTGTATACGCTGCGCCCGGCGATCTGGTCCATCTCGGCGCGGTCGGATTCGATATGGATGGGCTGGCGTGTATAGGGCGGTGTTTCGGCGGCAGGCAGCGGTGTGCCGAGGGCCAGAGCAGCCATCAGTATGACTGTGGCCGGAACCGGGTTATGGCGCTTCAGGCTCATAGGTGCTCCGCACGTTTTGTTCCAGCGTGACACTGCCGGTTGCCATGTCGGCGAGCATCAGGCGCGCCTGCGCACGCGAGTTTCCGCGGGTAATCATCACGCCGTCGCGGCTGCGTGCCTGCTGATCATGCAGGTGCACCTGTAATGCGGGCGTGCGTACAACCATTTCCGGAGCGGGCGGCTCGAATCGCAAATGCACCACCACGTCGCCCTCCAGGAATACCTCATCGCCCGCGTCGGGCACGCGCGCGTGGCGGGCCTCCAGGTGCCATGGCGGATGCCCCGGCGGAAAATAAAGCAGGTCCACATCGTTGAATGCGGCGTGGCCCTGGTCGGCGAAGTATTCCATGCCGGTGGCCTCCAGCTCGAATCTCACCGCGCCCTGCTCATCCATATGGTGCGCATGCAGCCGGTCAATGAACTGCCGGGGCTGCTCGGCTGCCGGCGCCGTCTCGTCGGGTGTGGTCGGTTCGGGTTCGGCGCGCCACAGCCACCAGGCACTCAGCGAGAGTATCACGAGCAGCGTCACTTGCAGCAGTTTTCGCATGGCCATGACGGCGAATCCGGCCTAGGCTTCCGGGCGCATGTGCGCGGGCAATTTGTCCTGCGCGGCCAGCACCAGGTCACAGACTTCGCGCGCCGCCCCGTGTCCGCCAGGTGCCGTGGTCAGCAGGTCTGCCGCGCGGCGCACGGCTGGATGCGCGTCGGCGACGGCCACGGCAAGCCCGGCGGCGGCCATCACCGGCAGATCAATGACGTCATCACCCACATAGACGGTATCGTGCGCCGCCACACCCAGGGTGTGCAGCAACTTTTCGAACAACGGCAGCTTGTCGTCCTGGCCCTGGAACACATGTGCCACCCCCAGCGCCGACATGCGCTGGGCCACGACCGGAGACTTGCGTCCGGAAATCACTGCCACTTCAATGCCGGCGTCGCGCAACAGGCGTATGCCGAGGCCGTCGCGGGCATGAAATACTTTCATTTCCACGCCCTCCGGGTTGAGGTAGATGCGTCCGTCGGTGAGCACTCCGTCAACATCGAATACCACCAGCCGTGCCGCCTGCGCGCGTTCTTTCACGATGCTCGCAAGTGCGTTCACATGACCCCCGCGCGTAAAAGATCGTGCATATTGACCGCGCCGGTGACCCTGTGCTGATCATCGACCAGCAGCAGTGCGTTGATCTTGTGACTGTCCATCAGGTGCAGCGCCTCTGCGGCCAGCATGTCCGCACGCCCGGTCTTGCAGTCGGGGGTCATCACCTGCTCGATGGGCGTGTTATGGAAATCAAGCGTCCGGTCATCCAGCGTACGGCGCAGGTCGCCATCGGTGAAAATGCCGAGCAGCCGCTTGTTCTCGTCGACCACGCCGGTCATACCCAGCCCCTTGCGTGACATTTCCATCAGGGCTTCAGCCAGCGGCGTGCCGGTGGTCACCAGGGGCACTTGCTTGCCTGTATGCATGAGGTCGGCGACCCGCAGCAACAGGCGCCGGCCCAGCGAACCGCCGGGATGCGAGCGGGCAAAATCCTCTTCCGTGAAACCGCGTGATTCCAGCAGCGAGATGGCCAGCGCATCGCCCATCGCCAGCGCCGCGGTGGTGCTGGCGGTGGGCGCCAGTCCCAGCGGGCAGGCTTCCTGGGCGACCGCCACATTGAGGTCGACGTCGGCGGCGCGCGCAATGGTGGACTGGGCATTGCCGGTGAGCGTGATCAGGGGTATCCCCAGTCGTTTCATGATGGGCAGCAGGGTAATGATTTCGCCGGTTTCGCCGGAGTTGGATATGGCCAGTACGGCATCGCCGGCGGTAATCATGCCCAGGTCGCCGTGACTGGCTTCCGCCGGATGCAGGAAGAAGGCCGGGCTGCCAGTGCTGGCCAGGGTGGCTGCAATCTTGTTGCCGATGTGGCCGGATTTCCCCATACCGGTCACCACAATGCGCCCGCGACAGGCAAGCAGTAACTGGCAGGCGCGGGCAAAATTCTCGTCAATGCGCTCCACCAGCGCAGTCACTGCGTCTGCTTCGGTGCGCAGCACCGCGCGGGCCATGTTGAGTATTGCGTCGCTGTTCATTTCATCCATTCCTGGTGCCGCAGTGGTTCCGGAGGGCTCCGTGGCGAGCGCGACAGGATAGCGCAGTTTGCGTGGCGGAACGAAATTCATGCCGACCAGAAAAGATAAGCCTGGTAGCCGGCAAACAATCCCAGTAACCAGGCCCCCTCGGCGCGCGTGATGCGACGCGGGCTGGGCCAGCCGCGACACATGAAGTACAGCAGCGCCGTGATGGCCAGCATGGCCGGCAGGTC
>SLLK01000190.1 GCA_007134115.1 Gammaproteobacteria bacterium
TAGCGGCCCACGCCGTGTTCTTCGTGAACGACCGGGGCGCCCTGGTTGAGGTCGGCAAGGTCACGGATGATCGCTTCGGGGTCCCGTGCACGTCGTTGCCGCCGCCGCTCCTGGCGCACGCGCTCGCCGAAAAGCTGGGATTCGGCGATGATTGCCAGGCCCGCGGACGGCAAGAGCAGCCCCTGGTCCAGCGGCGCGATGCTCACCAGAGGGGTGTGCTCGCTATTGATAAAGGCCTGCCAGCCTTCGACTTCGCGTGGCCGATGTCCCATGCGCTGGAGTTCATCACGCAGCGCCTCACGGCGACCCGCCGATTCGGCCGCAAACAGCACCCGGCCGGGGAATTGTTCAATGAAACCACGCAGCGCGGCGGCCGGCTCGCGTTGACGCGTCTCCAGCAGCAACTGCGGGGGCGGCTGGCACAATGCGTTTCCTGCGTCCGCGTCCGGGGCCGGTTCGATATCCACGCGGACGAACCCGTGTGCCGCCTGATCGAGTTCCGGCCCGGGTATGAAGACACTGTCGGGGTCGAGCAACGGGCGCTCGGGGTTGACACCGCGCTGCTCAAAGCGATGCTGGATCTGCTCCCAGGCCTGGTCGATGGCCGCCTGCGCGTGCGGCATCCAGGCGGTCAGCGCGGCCGGGGGCAGGTAGTCGAAGAGGGTATGCAGGTGATCAAAAAACAGCGGCAGATAATACTCGATGCCGCCCGGCGCCAGGCCTGCGCTCACATCGCGATAGATCAGGCTGCGCCCCGGGTCACCGTGAATCGCAGCGCGGTAGCGCTGGCGAAAATCGCGGATGCCGTCCTCGTCCAGCGGAAACTCCCGCGCCGGCAGCAGGCGAATGCGCTCGACACGCTCCACCGACATCTGGCTGTCCGGATCGAAGGTGCGGATGGATTCCACTTCCTCGTCGAACAGCTCGATGCGGTAGGGGCGGTCGCTGCCCATGGGGAAGATGTCGATGATCGAGCCGCGCACGGCGAAATCGCCGTGTTCGAGCACCTGCGGCACACAGGCGTAGCCGGCAGCCTCCAGCTGCGTGCGCATGGCCTCCGGGGACAGCGTGTCCCCCTGCGCCAGCAACAGCACGCGTGAGCGCACGTATTCGGCCGGCGGCAGACGCTGCACCAGGGTGTTGGACGGCACGACGATGAGCCCGCGACGCATTGCGGGCAGGTGATAAAGGGTCTGCAGGCGCGCTGAGATGATGTCCTGGTGGGGCGAGAAAACATCCCAGGGCAGGGTTTCCCAGTCGGGAAAATGATAGCCCGGCAGGTCACTGTCGGCGGCGAAGAACCTGAGTTCCGCCTCCAGCCGGTCGGCCTCGCGGGCATCCTGTGCGATCACCAGTACCGGCGCCGTATGTGTCTGCGCGGCACGCACCAGCGCCAGTGCCGGGGCGGCCCCGCTGAGGCCGCGCCAGCTCAGCGCACTGCCGGGCTCATCCGGCAGCGCCGGTGTGAGCGGATCAGTGCCGGCGTCCGGCATGGCATCGGCACGTACACTCATGCAGCGTTTCCGCCCACCAGTTGCGCGCGCTGTAAATAGGCTTCGCGTGCAATCCGCACGTCCTCCAGGAACATGGGCATCTCCTCCAGGCGCAGCGCCTGGGCGGAATCCACCAGCGCCTTGCTGGGTTCGGGGTGAAAATCGACCAGCACCATATTGGCGCCGGCAATCACTCCCTGCGCGGTGACATGGCACATATCCATGATGCCGTCCGGTGAGGCGTGGCGCGTGCCCACCGAATGCGAGGGGTCGATGCATACCGGCATGCGTGTCAAACGCTTGACTGCGGGCACGTGGGCGAAATCCACAAAGTTGCGATGCGGGTCGCCCATGCCTGTTTTCATCCCGCGCAGGCCGAACACCACGTTGCGGTTGCCTTCACTGGCCAGATACTCGGCGGCGTTGAGTGATTCGTCCAGGCTGATGCCGAAACCGCGCTTGAGCAGCACCGGGTAGTCCTGTTGACGACCCACGGCCTTGAGCAGTTCAAAGTTCTGCGTATTGCGGGTGCCAATCTGCAGCATTACGCCGGTGGGATTGCCGGCGGCTTCCAGCGCCTCACGGATCTCCTCGACGTGGCTGTCGTGGGTGACTTCCATGGCGATGACGCGGATATCGTATTTTCCTGCCAGCTCGAATACGTATGGCAGGCAGTCCTTGCCATGGCCCTGGAAAGAATAGGGGTTGGTGCGCGGCTTGTAGGCCCCCATGCGAGTGCACTGCAGGCCGTTGTCGCGCACCGCCCGCATGGTCTGCTCCACATGCTCCCGGTTGTCCACCGCGCACAGACCGGCAAACACATGCAGCGTGTCTTGACCGAAGCGCAGCCCCTGATACTCGAAATAGCTGGGCCGGTGGTCGTCACGATGGCGCCCCAGCACCCGGTAGGGTTGCGACACCCGCACCACACGCTCCACGCAGGGCAGGGCGTTCATGTCGTTTTCCGACAACCCGGAGGTATCACCGATCAGGTAAATCTCGGTCACCACGCTTTGCGTGCCGATCTCCCGGTGCACCCGGTGACTGACGTTGGGCAGATTGTCCAGATGCTCCAGCAGGCGCTTGTATTCGGCGTCGCCGGTGTCGATGTCGGAGGCAAGAATCAGGATCATGGCGTATGTCTGGCAGTGGCGAAACAGGGGGCGAATTATGCCACAGAAGCCGGGCAGACGTGGGGAGCGACGAGCTTTTCAGCGCGCCTCGCCGAGGCATTGCGGTGTGCGCAGCGCCGGGTGGATACGCCGGTTTCAGTCGCGGTAGCGTCGACTCAGGTCTGCATAGGCGTCGATGCGCCGGTCGCGCAGAAATGGCCACATCCGGCGCACGGTTTCGGTGCGGGCCATGTCGATCCGGGCATGCACGATAGCCTCGTCCCCGCCGGCCTCCGCCAGCATCTCTCCCTGCGGCCCGCACACGAAGCTGGCGCCCCAGAAATGGATGCCGGGGGATTGCCCTGAGGCGTCCGGTTCGTGGCCCACGCGGTTGCAACTGAGTACCGGCAGGCCGTTGGCGATGGCGTGCGCCCGCTGGGTTGTGCGCCAGGCGTCGAACTGGCGCTGCTGTTCAGCCGCGTTATCGCGGGCGTCGTGACCGATGGCGGTGGGGTAGAGCAGCAGTTCGGCGCCGGCCAGACTCATCAGCCGGGCGGCCTCCGGATACCACTGGTCCCAGCATACCAGCACACCCAGGCGCCCCACGCTGGTGTCTATGGGCTCAAAGCCGGTGTCGCCGGGAGTGAAATAGAACTTCTCGTAGTAGCCCGGATCATCGGGGATGTGCATCTTGCGATAGCGACCGGCCAGCCGTCCGTCGCTGTCCAGTACCACCGCAGTATTGTGATACAGCCCGGCGGCGCGGCGCTCGAACAGCGAGGCCACAATGACCACGCCGAGTTCGGCTGCCAGCGCACCCAGCGTCTCGCTGCTCGGCCCCGGCACGGGCTCGGCGAGATCGAACAAGGCGGGGTCTTCCACCTGGCAGAAATAACGGCTGTTATGCAGCTCCTGGAGCAGGATCAACCGGGCCCCGTCCGCCGCGGCCTCGCGCACGCGCGCTATCTGCCGCGCCAGATTGTCGGCGGGTGTCTGCTCGGACGCGGTCTGTATCAGGGCAACGGCAAGGGCGTGGTTCATGCGATGGATCCTCGTGGCTTTGGTGCCAGACAGCATTGTAACTGACGAAGGGGCCGCCGGGGTCGGACCGCCGGCGCTGCGCGGCGGGGGCGGGATTACACCCGTGCACCGCCCGCAGGCGCCGAATCAGCGGCTACAGGCAGCCGTCCGCAGAGACTGTCTTGCCTACGACCACGCCGGCGGGGATCTGCATGGTTGCGCAATGCAGTGACCCGTTTTCGTTGATGAGCTCACGGCAGTTGACGGGCTCGATGTGGTGTTCGGGAAAGATTTCGTGCAGGCGCGCTACCGCCTCCTGGTCGGTGTCTACACCGTACACGGGGGCCAGCACCGCGCCATTGATGATCAGGAAGTTGGCATAGCCGGCCGGCAGGCGCCGGCCGTGCGCGTCTTCCAGGGCCGGCGGCAGCGGCAGGGGAACCAGGCGATAGGGCTGGTCATTGCGGTTGCGCAGGGCGGCCAGTTCGTGCGCCATGCGTTGCAGCGCAGGGTAGTGGCTGTCGCGGCGACGGGTACACGCCTGGTAGACGATGGTGTCGGCATCGGCGAAGCGGGCCAGCGTGTCAATGTGGCTGTCGGTGTCGTCGCCGGCGAGATGACCGTGTTGCAGCCAGTGGTAACGCTGCAGGCCCAGTGCACGGCGCAGATGCGCCTCAATGTCGGTGCGCGAAAGGCCAGGATTGCGGTGTTGTGGATCGACCAGGCATGGTTCCCGGGCGAGCAGGGTGCCGTGTCCGTCAGTCTCGATCGCGCCGCCTTCGAGCACCAGCGCCTCGCGGACCAGCGGCGTATGACCGAATATCCCCCGGGCATGGAGCCGGGCGGTGATGGCATTATCGGCATCCGCGCGGAATTTGCCGCCCCAGCCATTAAAGCGAAAATCCACCAGCCGCGGGCGGCCATCCTCGAACACAGTGAGCGGGCCGTGGTCGCGCGCCCAGATGTCATTGCTGGGTGCTTGTGCGAGGTGCAAACCGGTCAGGGGTGCGCCGGCGCGCTGCAGGCGTGCGCTGACGTGCGCGGCATGGGCCGCGTTGGCGGTGACCACCA
>SLLK01000318.1 GCA_007134115.1 Gammaproteobacteria bacterium
CAGATCGCGACGCCGCAGACGATCTTCCAGCGCCCGGACCTCCTCCACCAGGGCCAGGTTCTGTGCCAGTACCTCCGGCGGGTCCACGTAACGCCCATTGACCAGCGCCTCCCGGATAAACACCTCCCGCGCAATCCCCGGCGCCACCGGTCCATAATTCACCTTGCGCCGCGCGGTGACCACCATCCCGTACAGACTGGTCTGCTCATAAGCTGCAACCTGGCCGGCCTTTTCCTGCCAGTGCACCTCACTGTATTCGCGGCGCAACAGGTGGGGCACGGCCTGCTCTATCCACGCCGGCGTGATGGCCGCCACACATCGCCCGTAAACCCGGCGGGTTTCTACCACCTCTGCCGCCACCACCCACGCCGGGCCACGCGCAGCCAGCACCGAACCCGGATGCACACGGAATCGCAATCCCCGGGCGCCGGCGTAGTCTCCGTTCTCCTGCCTGCGTCCGGCATAACCGGCAAAGCCGCACAGAATCGCCTTGTGAATAGCCGCACTGTCCTCTGCCGCCGTTCCCCGTGCGCCCTCACGCCGCCGCACCAGGTGGCGCAGTTCGCGATGCACGTCCTGCCATTCACGCATACGCATTGGCGCCAGGAAATGCTCACGGCAGAACCGATAAAAGGCGCTGCCGCGGTGCTCACGCGCCTTGCGCCACAATTGCAGCAGCCCCAGAAAATCCGATTCCGGCACCAGGAAGCCGCGCTGCGCCGCATCTGCCTGGGCCGTCCGGTCCGGCGGCCGCTCACGGGGATCCTGAATACTCAAACCACTGGCAATCACCAGCGCCGCATCCAGGGTGCCGTTATCGGCTGCCGCCACCAGCATGCGCGCCAGCCGCACATCCAGCGGCAGGCGTGCCATTTGTCGCCCCTGCGGCGTCATCTCACCCGTCTCGTCCAGCGCGCCCAGTTCACGCAACAGGTTGCCGCCATCGCGCACCTGGCGTGCATCGGGCGCATCGAGAAAGGGAAACTGCTCTATCTCGCCCAGCCCCAGCGCGTGCATCTGCAGGATCACGCTGGCCAGGCTGGTGCGCTGGATCTCCGGCTCGGTGAACGCCGGTCGCTCAAGAAAATCCTCTTCGCTGTACAGACGCACGCAGATGCCCGGCGCCAGCCGCCCACAACGCCCCTTGCGCTGATCGGCACTGGCCCGGGATACCGGCTCGACGGGCAGCCGCTGGATCTTGCTGCGCGGGCTGTAACGACTGATCCGCGCCAGGCCGGTATCGATCACATGATGGATGCCGGGCACGGTAATGGAGGTTTCGGCCACATTGGTGGCAAGCACGATACGGCGCTGCGAGCCGGGCTTGAATACCCGGCTCTGCGCCTGCCACGCGAGACGCGAATACAGCGGCAATATCTCGCTGCCGCGCGCCGCCGACGACTCTGCCAGGTGCGCGGCCATATCACGGATATCACGCTCGCCGGGCAGAAAAACCAGAATATCGCCGCCTGCACCACCCCGCCAGAGTTCCCGCACGGCCTTGCTCACTGCCTCCCGCAGGTCGTCATCGCCGCCCTCTCCCGGGGGCCGATATCGCACTTCCACCGGCCAGGTGCGTCCCTCCACGCTGATCACCGGCGCCTCGCCGAAATAATCGGCAAAGCGCTGCGGATCGATGGTGGCCGAGGTAATGATGAGCTTGAGATCGGGCCGGCGGGCAAGCAACAGGCGCAGGTAGCCGAGCAGATAGTCCACGTTCAGGCTACGCTCGTGCGCCTCGTCAATAATGATGGCGTCGTAATCGCGCAGGTCGGGGTCGCCACGGGTTTCGGCCAGCAGGATGCCGTCGGTCATCAGCTTGACCAGGCTGTTCTCACCCAGCGCCGCGCTGAAACGCACCTTGTAGCCGATGGCCTCACCCACAGACTGCCCGCATTCAGCGGCAATGCGCTGGGCCAGCCCGCGTGCCGCCAGGCGCCGCGGTTGCGTATGACCGATCAGGCCCCGTCGGCCGCAGCCGGCCTCCAGGCACAGCTTGGGCAATTGGGTGGATTTGCCCGAGCCGGTATCGCCGCACAGCACCACCACCTGGTGCTCGCGAATGGCACGCACGATATCCTCGCGGCGCTCACTGACCGGCAGTTCAGCCGGATAGTCGAGGACCGGCCGCAGGTCCGCGCGGCGTTCACAGTGCGCCTGACTGGCGGCCACCTCATTGCGCAGCGCCGCCACCGACGTGTGCCACGCGCTATCGCGCCGGGTCTGCGCCTCCAGCATGGCCAATCTGCGGCGCAGGGCGGGCTCATCACGGCAGGCAACAGAGTCCAGCGCCGTCGCCAGTTCCTCCGTGGGTGTGCTGCCATTGCGGGATAGGCTGGTTGGACTCATAGCGGGATTGCATTACCCGTAAATAAAAGGAAGCGTCGGCGGGAGCGCCGCACCGCGGTTCTGATCAACTGTCGGTCCGACCACTGCTTGTCGCCGGCAGACTGACCGTAACTTCAGCACCGCCAAGCTCACTGCGCCGCACGGCGATCTCGCCGCCATACATCACCACGATGTCGCGCACCACCGCCAGGCCAATGCCGTGACCGGCCACCCCTTCATCGCCGCGTACACCACGGTGCAACAGCCGATCGACTTCATCCGGCTGCATCCCGGGTCCGTCATCGCTGACGGCAATCTCCATGCGTGGCGTGGTTGCCGAACTGCGACGCGCTGCGCGTATATGCACCCTGGATCGAGCCCATTTGCAGGCGTTGTCGACCAGATTGCCGACAATCTCCAGCAGGTCCTCGCTGTCACCGTGGAATATCAGATCGTCTTCAAGCTCGCTGCTGATCTGCAGATGACGCTGGTGGTACACCTTGCCCAGCGATCGCGTGATCTTGCCGACCTCCTGTGCCACCGACGCACGGTTCATCGATTGCGCTGACCCCGAGGCCGAAGCGCGACGCAGTTGATATTCCACAATCGCGTTCATGCGTTCAACCTGCTCGTCCAGCGCATCGCGGCTGGCACGATCCAGCTGCCCGTTCTCACGCAGCGTGGAAAGCACCGCCAGCGGCGTTTTCAGGCTGTGCGCCAGGTCGGCCAGGGAGTTGCGATAGCGCTCCAGGTGCGCGCGTTCACTGCGTAGCAGGTCATTGATGGTGCGCGCCAGCGTGGCCAGCTCACGGGGATAATTGCCGCCCAGGGTCAGCACCTCGCCCTTGCGCATGGACGCAATGTCGGCCTCCATGCGGCGCAGGGGCCGCAGCCCCCAGCGGATCACCAGCATCTGCACACCCAGCAGCACGATGCTCAGTATCACAAACCCGCCCAGCAGGCTGCGGCGGAAGCGCGACAACTGCGAGCGGTAGGGCTCCAGGCTTTCAGCCACATCAAAGGTGAACGGCGTCAATTCACCGTCCGGACCTTCCCAGGCCACGCCGTAGCTCATGGCAAACAGGGGCTCGCCATCGTCCTTGCTGATGCGGGTCAATCGGCGGTCACCGGTGAGCAGCGTCGGCGGATAGTTGATGCGTGAACCCAGCATGGAACGCGAACGCCATACCACCGCACCGTCGGCGCGACGGATTTGCGCATATAGCCCCGCCCCGGGTCGGTGCAGCCGACTCTCGGGCGCCGCCTGGGGCACCACCACACGACCCTGATTATCCAGTTCGGTCGCTGCGATCAGGCTGGTCACCGCGACCTGCAGGCGGTTAGCCAAAAGGCTCTCGGCGGTCTGGCGAAAAGCCATGTCGAGAAGCAGCGCACTGATGGCAAAAAATATCAGCAGGGCCACGCTTGCTGTTAACAGCAGGCGGGAATTGAGCGAACGCATGATCACCAGAGGTGCAAACCGCTTCAGGCCGCGCGCTGGAGACGGAAACGATAGCCACGCCCGCGCAGGGTTTCCAGCGGTCGCAATACGTTGTCGGGATCGAGCTTACGGCGCAAGCGGCCGATAAAAACCTCGATCACATTGCTGTCGCGATCATCATCATCGGCATACAGGTGCTCGGTCAGTTCCGCCTTGGACACCACCTTGCCGGCATGCAGCATCAGGTACTCCAGTGCCCGGTACTCATACGTCGTCAGGCTGACTTCCTGATTGCCCACCTGTACCTGCTGCGTCGCCATATCCAGGGTGACCGGCGGACAGGTCAGGGTGGGGCTTGCCCAGCCGCCCGAGCGGCGCAACAGCGCATTCACACGCGCCATCAGTTCTTCCGACTGGAAGGGTTTGACCATGTAATCATCAGCGCCGGCTTCCAGACCGCTGACCTTTTCCTGCCAGCGCCCGCGTGCGGTGAGCACCAGGATGGGAAACTGACGCCCGGCGGCGCGCAGGCGTTCGATGACCTTCATGCCGCTGATATCAGGCAGCCCCAGATCAATCACCGCCACATCGATGGGAAATTCTTCACCGAAATACAGTCCCTCCTGCCCGTTGGGGGCAAGATCGACCACAAACCCGGCCGCCTCGAACTGGCGACCCAGTCCCTCAAGCAGACTCTGTTCATCCTCAATGATTAATATACGCATAATGGGCCGATCAGCGCTCCAGCAGCAATTCACCGGTGCGCGCATCCACCGGCACCAGACGCACATGCCCGTCCGGGGTGAGAATCTTGACGACATAGACCCGGCGCTCGTCCTCATCATGGGCACGCGCATCCAGCACGTGACCCTCCGTGCTCTGGCGCACGCGGACAATCGCCTGATCCATGTCTATACCGGCGGAGC
>SLLK01000045.1 GCA_007134115.1 Gammaproteobacteria bacterium
GAAACATTGATCATGACCGCACAGAAAATCATTCTGGTCGCCGGCATTGGTCACAGCGGCTCAACCATCCTCGACCTGAGCCTGGGCTGCCATCCCGACATCGTCGGTCTGGGTGAAGTATCCAAGGTCCTGCGTACCCCGGCAGCCAGCCTGGCCGCCGGGCGCTACGATGACGTCACCTGTTCGTGCGGCGCGGCGGCACTGGAATGCGCCATGTGGGGCCCGGTCATCGAGTGGCTGGGGCAGCATCCGCACAGCTCGATCAATACACGGTTTGCATACGTGCTGGAGCATTTCCGCGGCCTGTTCGGCCCGGCGGTCATCCCGCTGGACTCATCCAAGACCGTACGCCCCTACCAGGTACACCTGCATCGCCATCACGACCTGCGCGTGATTTTTCTGGCCCGCGACGTACGCACCTGGACGTACACACGAGCCCGCAAGGAATCCCGCACGCGTTGGCAGCTCGCCTGGCGCTGGTATCGCGGCAACCGCCGCACCGAGCGCTTCCTGCACCGCCATGGCATGGCCTGCTTTGCGCTGGGCTACGAGGAACTTGTCGCGCAACCCGAGCGCATGCTGGCGCAACTGTGCGACTGGCTGGGCGTGGACTTTGATCGCCGCATGCTTGAGCCCGCCCGCAGCAACAGTCATATTATTCGCGGCAACCACCTGATACATGACCGCGCCGGCACTGCGCATATACGCCGCTCGGGCCCATCGCCGGAGGCGAGCGATGCACGCTGGCTGCAGCCATTGATGCGCGCCAATCGTCGCTGGGTATATAGCCGTAGTCATGGCAAATGACCGCACATGAGTGCACAGTGCACAGCAAAAATCCGAGTATTGCGTGGCCGCGCCGCGCACCCGACCTCAGCTTATGGAGAAGTGTGAATGAGTGCTTCCGCTACAGCCCACGGCCTGCCCGCCCCGCATGGCGGCACCCTGTGTGAGCTTATCGCCGAACCCGCGCGCAATCAGGCGCTGCGCGAAGAGGCCGTGCATCTGCCGTCCATCGACCTGCGAGAGCGCCAGCTGTACGACCTGGAGCTTCTTCTCACAGGCGCGTTCTCACCGCTGCGCGGCTTTATGGGCCGCGAAGACTACACACGCGTATGCAAGGAGATGCGCCTGGCCGACGGCACCCTGTGGCCGATGCCCATCATGCTCGATATAGATGCTGACGCAGCGGGCGATATCGCAGCCGGCGACCGCGTCGCCCTGCGTCATCCGGAAGGCATGGTGCTGGCCGTGATGACGGTGTCGGATCGCTGGGAGCCGGACCTCAAGGCCGAGGCCAAAGCCGTTTTCGGCAGCACCGACGACGCCCACCCCGGGGTTTTCCAGCTGCTCCACCACACACGAGCGATCTACCTCGGCGGCGCCCTGGAAGGGGTGGAATTGCCCCCGCATCACACCTTCAAGCATCTGCGCCACACCCCGGCGGAGTTGCGTGCCTGGTTCGACAAGCTGGGCTGGAAAAGCATCGTCGGGTTCCAAACGCGCAATCCCATCCACCGCTCGCATGTGAAAATGATGCGCTACGCCGCCGGACAGACCGAGTCCAATCTGCTCATACAGCCGGTGGTCGGTATTACCCGGCCGGGCGATATTGACTACTTTGTGCGCGTACGCTGCTACCAGGAAGTGATGCGCTACCTGCCGGCGCAGACCACCACCATCAGCCTCCTGCCGCTGGCCATGCGCATGGGCGGGCCGCGCGAGGCGATGTGGCACGCCATCATTCGCAAGAACTACGGCTGCCGGCATTTCATTGTGGGTAAGGATCACGCCGGCCCCGGACTGGACAGCCAGGGCAAACCCTTCTACGACGAATGGGCCTCGCGCGAACTGGTCGGCGCCCACGAAAAAGAACTGGGCATTCACATGGCCCCGTTCGAGGAAATGGTCTACGTCGAGGAATGCGCCCAGCACGTGCCGCTGAGCGAAGTACCCGAAGGGGGACGGCCACTCAACATCTCCGGCACCGAATTGCGCCGGCGCCTGCGCGAGGGCCTGGAGGTCCCCGACTGGTTTTCCTATCCGGAGGTGGTGGAACGCCTGCGCGAGGCATTCCCGCCACGCAGCCGCCAGGGTTTTACCGTGTTCTTCACAGGGCTGTCCGGCTCCGGCAAGTCCACTATCGCCAATATCCTCACGGCCAAACTGATGGAAACCGGCACCCGCCCGGTCACCCTGCTCGACGGCGACATGGTGCGCAAACACTTGTCCAGCGAGCTGGGTTTCTCCAAGGAACACCGCGAGATCAACATTCAGCGCATCGGTTTTGTCGCCAGCGAGATCACCAAAAACCGGGGCGTGGCAGTGTGCGCCCCCATTGCGCCCTACACCGCCACGCGGCGGCGGGTGCGCGAGATGATCACGGAAGCCGGCGGTTTTATAGAGGTATTCGTCGCCACCCCGCTGGAGGTTTGCGAGGAACGTGACCGCAAGGGCCTGTACGCCAAGGCCCGCGCCGGGCTGATCAAGGGTTTTACCGGCATTGATGATCCCTACGAGGAACCTCAGCACGCTGAAGTGGTGGTCGACACCACCCGTCACAGCCCGGAAGAGCTGGCCCAGCAGGTGTTGCTGCACCTGGAGCGCCAGGGTTTTATCGGCAGCGGCTGAGCATCCGGCAACAGGCCGGCCACGAAAAAGGCCCTCTCCAGGAGGGCCTTTTTTCACGCCAGATACGCATCGCGCAGGCGCCGTCATGGCCGGCCTGCGCAAGACGGGCCGAATCAGAACGGAATATCGTCGTCAAAATCCTCGGCCGGCGCCGGCTCACTCTGCCGGTTGTCGGGCTGGGGTTGACTGCGCGCGCTGTCGGCGCCGCCGGAACGGGCGCCGCCGCCACCACTGCCCAGCATCTGCATTTCGTTGGCGACGATCTCGGTGGTATAACGATCCTGGCCGTCCTGCCCCTGCCACTTGCGCGTCTGCAGACGACCTTCCACGTAAACCTGGGACCCCTTCTTGAGGTATTCGCCGACGATCTCGGCGAGCCTGCCGAAGAACACCACCCGGTGCCATTCGGTCTTTTCCTGCTTCTCCCCGGTCTGCTTGTCCTTCCAGCTTTCGGTGGTGGCGATATTGATATTCGCCACCGCAGCGCCGCCGGCCGTATAACGGATTTCCGGGTCGGCACCGAGATTGCCGATCAGAATAGCCTTGTTGATACCCCTCGCCATGACCCTTGCTCCTCAAACTTGTGCGGGAATTCGTCCGTGAGCACCCGCTGGATGCCCGATGCCTGGACCTGCGTGCAGTTTACCCCTGGTGACCGCGAATGTCAGTGACGTAGCGCAGCCGATTTACGCCAGCGTATCCCCGTACCCAGCACCAGCCAGCCCAGCGTGAGCAGCGCAGCCCCCGCAAACACCCAGGGGATGCCCAGCCATCCGGACAGGGCGCCACCAAGCAGCCCGCCGGCAAAGGCGCCCAGAAACTGCGCGCCGGAGTACACGCCAAGGGCCGCACCCTTGCCGGTGGCGGGAGCCGCCCGCGATACCAGCGCCGGCAAGGTGGCCTCCAGCGCATTGAAGCCGACAAAGAACAGCCACAACCCGCCGACGACCAGCAACACTGATGAACCGGCCAGTGCCAGCGCTGTCAGCGCCAGCACCAGCAGCGCAATGGCCACACGCAGGACGCGCATGCTGCGGGCCACGGTATCGGCGCGCATGACCAGCGGGATCATCGCGATCACTGCCGCCACCATCACCGCCAGATAGACGTAGCCGTGCTGCTCGGCGGGCAGCCCCACGGCGTCACGCAGGACCAGCGGCAACACCACAAAGCTGGCCATCAGTACCGTGTGCAGCATGAAAATGCCCAGATCCAGACGCAACAACACAGGATCGGACAGCGCGTCGCGCAACCGCCCATTGTCTTCCGGCGCGGTGCCGGCCGCCGCGTTGTCTGGCAACAACAGCAAAAACCCGATGGCGCCCACCGCCAGCACCGCCGTCAGCAAGAAAATCCCCGGCACGCCGATCCAGCGTGCCAGCAGGGGACCCAGCACGATGGCCAGCACAAAGGAGCCGCCGATGCTGATACCCATCACCGCCATGGCCTTGGCGCGCTGCTCGGGCCGGGTCAGATCGGCCAACAGGGCCGTCAGCACCGCCGCAATCGCACCGGCCCCCTGCAGCGCGCGCCCGGCAATCACGCCATAAATGGATTCGGCACCGGCGGCAACGAGACTGCCCAGGGCAAAGACCAGCAGCCCGAAAATGATCACCGGCTTGCGTCCCAGCCGGTCGGAAAGCATGCCGAACGGCACCTGCAACACGGCCTGGGTCAGCCCGTAGATGCCCAGCGCCAGGCCGGCGAGGAAGGCCGACGCGCCGACGAGCCCCTCGGCATACAGGGCGAAGACCGGCAGCACCATGAACAGGCCCAGCATGCGCAGGCCCATGATCGCGCCCAGCGTCATACTGGCCCGCCGCTCCAGCCCACTGAACGGACCCGCCTTGATGACCTCGTCCTGCAAAGCAATGCTCCGGGGGAAAAGGCCGGGATTCTAGCATGCCCGACCAAAGTCGGGCGCACCGAACCACGGCTGTTAGCTGTTAGCTGTTAGCTGTTAGCTGTTAGCTGTTAGCTGTTAGCTGTTAGCTGTTAGCTGTTAGCTGTTAGCTGTTAGCTGTTAGCTGTTGGCTGTTGGCTGTTAGCTGTTGGCTGTTA
>SLLK01000279.1 GCA_007134115.1 Gammaproteobacteria bacterium
TCCGGCGGCGTCAGGTCGAAATGCCGCCAGGCACGGGCAGTGGCCACCCGGCCCCGCGGTGTGCGCGCCAGATAACCCTGCTGGATCAGATAGGGTTCAATCACATCCTCGATGGTGCCGCGCTCCTCGCCGATGGCAGCGGCCAGACTGTCAATGCCGGCCGGCCCACCGTCGAAGCGCTCGATCAGGCTGCCCAGCAGCTTGCGATCCATGATATCGAAACCGTTGGCATCCACCTCCAGCATGTCCATGGCCTGGCGCGCTACCGCCGCGCTCACGCGACCGTCGGCGCGAACCTGGGCGAAATCACGCACCCGTCGCAGCAAGCGGTTGGCAATACGCGGGGTGCCCCGCGAGCGCGAGGCAATCTCTGCGGCGCCCGCCTCGTCGATGGGCAATTGCATAATGGCGGCGGAGCGCGTGACGATGCGCGCCAGGTCAGCGCTGCTGTAGTACTCCAGACGCTGCACAATACCGAAGCGATCACGCAGGGGCGAGGTCAGCAAACCGGCCCGGGTGGTCGCCCCCACCAGCGTGAACGGCGGCAGATCCAGCTTGATGGAACGCGCCGCCGGCCCCTCGCCGATGACGATATCCAGCTGGTAATCCTCCAGCGCCGGATACAGCACTTCCTCGACCACCGGACTCAACCGGTGAATCTCATCGACGAAAAGCACGTCATTGGGTTCGAGGTTGGTGAGAATGGCAGCCAGATCACCCGGCCGCTCCAGCACCGGCCCCGACGTCTGACGCAGCCCGGCGCCCAGTTCATGGGCGATGATATGCGCCAGCGTGGTCTTGCCCAGCCCCGGCGGGCCAAAAATCAGCACATGATCCAGCGCCTCGCCACGCTCCCTGGCGGCATCAATAAAAATACCCAGCTGCTCACGCACCGGCGCCTGTCCGACATACTCTTCAAGCCGGCGCGGACGAATGGCGCGATCCACCACCTCGTCCTCGCCACCCGCCTGTGCGGTTACCAGCCGATCATGTTCTATCAATCCAGTCTCTCCCCAGCGTCGGCATCATGCCCCCTGTGCGTCAGGGATGTGCGCCCAGCATGGCTCAGGGCGCAGCCAATATCCACCGTGCGCGCGCCCCGCACTACTGCGGCATGGCGGCACGCAAGGCATGCCGGATCAGTTCCTCGCTGTTGCGTCCTGCGGTCTCTACGCCGGCAAGCAGCCGGCGTGCTTCGGCCGGCTTGTAACCAAGCCCCACCAGCGCACTGTAGGCTTCCGCGGCCGGATCATGGCCACCGTCGACCGTGCTGCTTGCGCGCGCCGCGCTATCCCCGGCGGACCCGCCCACGCCGTCGTCGAGCCGATCGCGCATCTCTACCACCAGCCGTTCGGCGGTCTTGCGGCCAACGCCCGGCAGCCGCACCAGCGCAGACACATCGTCATCCTGCACCGCGTGCACGAAGCCGTCGACACTCATACCGGAGAGAATCGTCAGGGCCAGCCGCGGGCCCACACCATTCACGCGAATCAGGCTGCGAAACAGCCAGCGCTCGGTATCGCTGGCGAAACCAAACAGACTCAGGGCGTCGTCGCGCACCACCAGATGAGTATGCAGCTGCACCGTAGAGCCGATTTCGGGCAGCGCATAGAAAGTCGACATGGGCGCTTCCAGCTCATAGCCCACACCGTTGACATCCACCACCAGCAACGGCGGCCGACGCACCAACAGAGTCCCCGCCAGTCGCCCGATCATGCCTGCCTCCCCGTGCCATACGCCGCCAGCTGGCGGGCGTTGCCGCGCATATGCGCGTGACAGATGGCCACGGCCAAAGCATCGGCGGCATCCGCCTGCAGTTTCCCCTTGAGCCCCAGAATCACCGCCACCATGTGTTGCACCTGCACTTTTTCGGCGCCACCGCGACCCACCACGGCCTGCTTGATGCGGGTAGCGGCATATTCCGCCACCGGCACATCGCGCAGGGCCGTCGCGCAAATAGCCACACCCCTTGCCTGCCCCAGCTTCAGCGCGCTATCGGCATTGCGACTGACAAACACCTGCTCGATGGCCATTTCGTCAGGGGCAATCTGGGTCATCAACATGGCCATTTGCTCATGCAGATAACGCAGGCGCTGATCAATAGCGCCGTCACCAATGCGGATGCAACCGCTATCCACATACGCCAGGCGGTTGCCCGTCAACTCAATCACCCCGAAACCGGTAATCCGCGAGCCGGGATCAATACCCAGAATGCGCACAGGCTCAGTCATTGGCGCGCCGCACTCATTCCGCCTCCAGTTGCCGCATCACTTCCTCGGGGAATTCGGCGTTGGAATACACATTTTGCACATCATCAAGCTCTTCCATGCGCTCGAGCAGCTTGAGCAACCCCTGTGCATCGTCCAGCGATACCGCCACAGTGGTGGCGGCGCGCCACGTCACCTCGGCACTCTCGGGCACCTGACCGGCCGCCTTCATGGCATCACGCACCGACTCATAGTCACCTGGCTCCACCAGCACTTCCAGCGCCCCGTCATCCCAGGTGACCACATCTTCGGCCCCTGCCTCCAGAGCGGCCTCCATCACCGCATCCTCATCGGTGCCGGCAGGATAAGAGAGCACCCCCTGATACTGGAACAGATAGGCGACCGAACCGTCGGCGCCCAGGTTGCCGCCAAACTTTGAAAATGCGTGGCGGACCTCGGCCACGGTGCGGTTGCGATTGTCTGTCATGCAGTCAACCATCACCGCCACGCCACCCGGACCATAGCCCTCGTAGCGCACCTCCTCGTAGTGATCGCTATCGCCCTCACCACTGGCCCGCTTGATCGCCTTCTCGATACGATCCTTGGTCATATTGGCGCTCAGCGCCTTGTCTACCGCCAGCCGCAGTCGCGGATTGGCCGCCGGATCCGGATCGCCCATGCGTGCCGCCACCGTGATCTCCCGGATCAGGCGTGTGAACAGCTTGCCGCGTTTGGCGTCCTGGGCGTTTTTGCGGTGCTGGATATTGGCCCACTTGCTATGTCCCGCCATGCACGTTCCCTAGAAATTCAGTTTGAGGCCCAGATGCACACCACTGTCAGCGGTACCGGTGCCCCCATCGTCGAACTTGACGCGGATACGTCTGTAGCCCACGTAAACATGCGCCTGGCGGATAATGTGGTAATTCACACGCAGCGCCCATTCACTATAGCGATCAGCGTCAGCGAAACTGAGCACGGCCGGCGCGTAATAGGCGTGCCCGCCTACACCAAGCCGGTTATACTGCGGAAAAATGCTGTGGAACCGTAGTCCCAATGCCACCGCCAGACCATCCTCGCTACTGCCCCTGGGATCAACCCAGTAGAGATTGCCACCCACGGCCACCTCGGTGGGCAAGTTGCGCATCCCGGCATCACCGGTCACGTTGATCCCCACATGCGACACGTTACCCTTGTCACGATTACGCAGGAATCCGGCATCCAGCCCCAGGCCGCCCATGCCGTTGTCACCCAGCGAGCCGGCGTACATCAGGCGCACGGCATCATTATTCAGATTCAGATCCAGCGACTGGTTCTGCGCCACGGCGCTCATGCTGCATAGCAGCACGCCCAGCCCCACCAACAAACGAATCGACATCAGTTATCTCCCTGGATTGGCAAAAAGGTGCGCGCCGCATGCAAGCGGCATTGATTCAGGGCAGTACCTGGCCGGCATTGCCCATGGCGCGTCGCTATACTTGACGCGGTGTATGATACCCCCACAATCACTGCTGCTCTACTGCTGTAACACATACGGGAAGCCATGCGTGTGAATACCTCACCGTCGGCAAACGGACATCCTGTCCAGCACGTCGCGGATGCACTCATCCAGGACGCGCTGGCGGGCCTGGCACTGCCTGCCGACGTGGGTGAGAACAGCGTCGCGGCGGCACGCATGGTGGCCGAGCTTGGCCTGGGCGAGGACGCCACCCTGGCAGCGGCGCTGTATCTCCCCTGGCGCGAGAAGCAGGTGACCGCGCGGGAGCTCAAAAAACGGCTGCCGGCGTCGGCACGCGCGCTACTCGCCGACACCGACCCGTTAAGTGTGATTGACGAATTCGACCCGACAGCCAGCGGCGCGGAACCGGCCAACCAGGCCGAACGTTTCCGGCGCATGCTGCTGGCCATGGTTGAAGACGCCCGCGTCGTGGTGATCAGTCTGGTGCACCACGTGCAGCGCCTGCGTGCTGCCCGCGAGCTGCCGCCGGAACAGCAAAAGGCGCTGGCCGAAAAAACCCTGGAGGTGCATGCTCCGCTGGCCAATCGATTGGGCATCTGGCAACTCAAATGGGAACTGGAAGACCTCTCGCTGCGTTATCTCGACCCCGAAAGTTACCATCGCATTGCACGCTGGCTGGACCAGCGTCGCGCTGATCGCGAGGCCTATATCGTCGAGGTGATCGAGTTATTACACCAGTATCTGTCAGCCGAGGGCATCGACGCCGAAATCACCGGCCGACCCAAACACCTCTACAGCATCTGGAAAAAGATGCAACAAAAGCGTGTCTCGCTGGATGCGGTTTATGACGCCAGCGCGGTGCGCCTGCTGGTCGCCGACGTACCTGCCTGCTATGCCGCACTGGGTACCATCCACAGTCACTGGCGCCCGATCCCGGGGCAGTTCGACGATTACATTGCCTCGCCCAAGGACAATCTTTATCAGTCGCTGCACACCGCCGTGATTGGCCCCCGCGGGCGCTCGCTGGAA
>SLLK01000372.1 GCA_007134115.1 Gammaproteobacteria bacterium
ACCGTCGCCGCCGCAGCGGCGCCGTGCAGCATCTCAACTGCGGGCCAGCAACGCCTCCACCGCGGCGCGGTGGGGATCGGTGCTGAAGCAGATGGGCTCGGCGAACTCCTCCATGGTAATGGCCTGCTCCCAGCTCATATCCGCGACCTTGCGCATCTGCGCCTTGGTCATCGCGGTGACGTTCTCGGGCAGGGCAAGCACCCGCTGCGCCCATTGCCGGGCCGTCGCCAGCAACGCCTCATGCGCCACCACATCATTGACCAGACCAAGCCCATGCGCATCGTCAGCGGACAGGCGGCCGCCGGCAACGAACAGCGCCATCGCCTTGTGGTAACCCAGTCGCCGCGTGAGATGCCAGTTGGAGCCAACCTCGGGGACCAGCCCGATCTTGCCAAAAGCCAGTACCAGCTCGGCCCGGGTGGAGGCCAACTGATAATCACAGGCAAAACTGAAAGACAGCCCCACGCCGGCCGCCGGTCCGTTGATGGCGGCAATGAAATACGTATCCGACTGGCTGAGCAGCCGGGCGATACCGCCGAACTGGTAACGGATCCAGCGCCACAGCGTGACCGCACCGTCACCGCCAGCACGAATGGCCTCCCCGCCGCGCAGAATCAGCTGCAAATCACCACCGGCACAGAAGGCCGGATCACTGCCGGTCAGGATCACCACACGCAGATCCGGGTCGGCGGCTGTATCGCGCAGCGCCTGATGCAATTGATAACACAGCGCCGGGGTCAGGGCATTCAGGCGAGACGGGTTGTTCATGGTCACGGTGGCCACCTCGCCCTCGCGCGTGACATCGACGTAACAACGGGAATCCGCTTCGCATTCAGCAATCAGGTCGCGGTAAGTGATGGCTTTGCTCATGGCTTGTTGTCTCCACCGGGGTTGTCCGCACAGGCAGGCACTGCCCTGCCGCCAGTCAACCTAGCGCCCGTGCGCGAATGGTGGCAAAGGATTATTTTTCAGCCAGAGATGAAAGCTGTTCAGGTGAAGCGCACGGCACATGTGCCTGCAGCCATGCCACAAGCTCGGCGCCCGGCGAAGCAGACATCTGCCCCGGTCGCGTCACCAGATAAAAGCCCTCGGGCAATGGTGTTTCTCCGGCCACTGGCTGAACCAGTCGCTGTGCGCGCAAACGCGGTGCGACCAGGGGCATCAACGTGAGCGCCACGCCCTCGCCGCGTTCGGCCGCTTCAAGCATCCGGCGGTGGTCCTGAAACCAGCGACCGGTGTCGGCGCCGGGCATGGACTGACCACAGAGCCGGGCCCACCACGCCCAGGCATCGGGCAGGTTGCGCAGATGCAACAGCGGCGCGGCCAACACGTCGGCGGTGGTGTGTAGCTCCGCTGCCAGCCCCGGGCTGCACACCGGCACCACGGTCACATCAAGCAGCCGGCAGGCCTCGGCGCCCTGCCAGTGCCCGGTGCCTACCAGCACCGCAGCATCCACCTCGCCGTGCTCCAGCGCGCGGCGACCCGATTCAGCCTCCACCCGAACCACGACCCCCGGGAAACGGCGACGAAAGACCGGCATGTGCGCCTCAATCACCACTTCACCGAACACCGGCGGCACCCGCAGCGTCCAGGCCGCCGGCAGATGTTGCGTCACCGTGTCCCGGTGCGTGCTGCGCAGAGATTGCAACGCGGGGCCCACCGCCTGATAGTAACTCTCGCCGAAGGCCGTCAGGCCAATTCCGCGGTGGTGGCGTCGAAACAATGGCGCACCCAGACGTGACTCAAGCAAGCGAAGGCGATGGCTGATCGCCGATGGGCTGACATGCAGTTCATCGGCGGCATCAGAGAAACTCAGGGATTCGGCGGCCGAAACAAACGCATCCAGCAAGTGCAGGGGCGGCAAAGCCGGGGAATGAGGTCCGTTCGCCATGCAACATCACCATCAGGACAACGCTGATCTACCCGTCGCGCCGGCGGACCCGTCGAACACGGAGTACCCCACCGCGCAGGCATCAAGCCTAGCCGGATCACGCGGACAAGCGCAACGAATAGATCAGCAATCGCCTGAGGGCAGGTTACCAGGAGTAGCGATAGCCCAGGGTGGTCAGATTGGCATTGTCGGTAAAACCGGCATCCAGGCGGATGCTGTGGTGGGCAGCCGGCCACCACGCCGCGCCCAGCGAGATCATCGAATCCGAATCGCTGTCAGTGGTATCGGACCAGCCAAAATTGATTTCAAGCAGGTCGGGTGATATCCACATCCGGGCACCGATCCCGAACGCCATCGAGCTGTCATCGCCCTTGTTGCACGCATTACCGCTGGCGTCACAGATTTCCAGCTCGGTGCTTGCCAGCCCCAGCGACAACACCAGGTCTGTACTATCACTCAGGGCCATGGGCACCGAGGCAAAAAGCAGCGAGCCGCTCAGGGTGACCTCGGAGTTGGGCCCGTCATTCGTCGCCGCTTCGACTTGCACTCCGAGTACCAGATCGTTGGCCAGTTGGTACGCGCCGCCGATGCTGGCGTAGCCAAATTCGTCATATACGTCACCGTTGAAAACCTGGCCCTCGTCCAGAGACATACGACCCAGCGAGCCCTCAAGGTAGGTATAGGAGAAATTGCTGGCCGCCGCCGAACCGGAAGCCAGCAGCGCGACCGCCAATACAAACGTCCGTTTCATCGTGTGGTTCCTTATGTGAGATTTTTCTTGTAACCCGCCGGGATTCCGGCGCCGGCAAGAATATCACATGGCCTGGCGTGTCGCCGAGCGAACGGCATCAGCGACTTCTTCGGCACCCGCGCGGATCACATCCGCACACGGCCCCTCCACCATCACACGCACAAGAGGTTCGGTCCCCGAGGGACGCAACAGCACCCGGCCATCGCCGCCCAGTTGCTTTTCCACCCGGGCCACGGCGGCGCGTACCGCACTCGAGCTGATCACGTCCGGGCCATTGAACGGCACGTTGACCATCACCTGAGGCAACATTTGCAGTTCCGCGGTGAGCTCTGCCAGTGCCCTGCCGGTATGCTTCATCACCGCAAGTACCTGCAATGCAGTGACAATACCGTCGCCGGTGCACGCCCGGTCCAGGCACAGCACATGCCCGGAGGATTCCCCCCCGAGCACACCGCCGCGGGCATGCAGACGCTCCATCACGTAGCGATCGCCCACTGCTGCACGCTCAAAGCCGATGCCGAGCGCAGCCAGTGCCTGCTCAAGGCCCAGATTGCTCATTAATGTACCCACAACCGGCCCGTGCAGCACGCCGCGGCGCTGGCGGTCCGCCGCGATCACATACAGAATGCGATCACCATCCAGAATGCGGCCCTGGCGATCCACCATCACGACCCGGTCACCGTCGCCATCCAGCGCGATACCCAGGTCGGCCCCGGATTCCACAACCAGGGCCTGCAACGCCTCCGGGCTGGTAGAGCCGCAGTCTCTGTTGATATTGAGACCATCGGGTGCCACGCCCATGGCCACCACCTCGGCACCGAGCTCTTCGAAAACGTGGGGGGCAATGTGGTAAGTCGCGCCATTAGCGCAATCCAGCGCGATTTTGAGACCCCTGAGGGTGAGCCCGGCCTCCACCGTACCCTTGCAGAATTCCACATAACGGCCCTGGGCGTCACTGATGCGGGCAATTTTGCCCAGCCGCGCCGGGTCCAGCGCCAACGGCTGATCCAGCAGTGCCTCGATCGCCAACTCGGTCTCATCGGGCAACTTGCTGCCGTCGCGGGCAAAAAATTTCACACCGTTATCGCTGTAGGGGTTGTGTGAGGCACTGATCACCACGCCAGCGCTGGCGCGGAAAGTCTTGGTCAGATACGCCACCCCGGGGGTGGGCATGGGGCCCAGCAAACGCACGTTGACCCCGGCCGCGGACAGCCCGGCCTGCAACGCCGACTCGAACATATAGCACGACAGCCGCGTATCCTTGCCGATGAGCACCGTACCCGTGCCCTCAGCAGCGAAGACCCGACCGGCCGCATAACCCAGACGCAGCACGAAATCCGGCGTCATCGGTACCTCCCCGACGCGCCCCCGAATGCCGTCCGTGCCGAAATAACGTTTGCTCACCCTGCTCCCCCGTCCATGATTATCGGTGTTGTTGTGCAGCATTGACCACGGCCAGCGCCTGCACCGTGGCAGCCACATCATGCACGCGCACCAGCCGTGCACCACGCGCCACTGCCAGCACCGCAGCCGCCACGCTGCCGTGCACGCGTTCCGTCGCCGGCGCGTCCAGCAACGCACCAATCATCGACTTGCGCGACATCCCCACCAGTACCGGCGCCCCCAGACGGGTAAACTCATCCAGCCGGGCCAGCATCTGCAGATTGTGCGTCAGCGTCTTGCCAAAGCCAAATCCCGGGTCCACCAGCAATCGCTCCACCGGCAGTCCGGCTTGTGCGCACACTGCCATGCGTTCGTGCAGAAAGGCGCTAACCTCACCGACCACATCCTGATAATGCGGCTCGTGTTGCATGGTGCGCGGCTGTCCCTGCATGTGCATCAAGCATACCGGCACACCTGCGGCCACTGCCGCTTCCAGCGCACCCGGTTCACGCAACGCCCGTACATCATTGATCATGCCGGCGCCTGCAGATACCGCCGCGCTCATCACCTCCGGTTTGCTGGTATCCACCGACACCGGCACCGAAAGTTGCTCACACAGCGCCTCGATCACCGCGCCGA
>SLLK01000364.1 GCA_007134115.1 Gammaproteobacteria bacterium
CCATCACCTCGCTGCACAGCGGATATTCGTGGCGGCACTCCGGCACGGTCACCCGCCGCAGGTTGCGGACTACGAACAGGATGTGCTGGTCTACCGTGTAGGCGTGAAAAAGGTCGAACTGCATGCGGCCGACAATCTGGCCGAAGGCCGGAATATAGCGGGCGAGGATGCCGTAACGATTCATGCGCCGCAGCACATGGGTGATGCCGCGCGGCTGGCGCAGGATTTCCATGAACAGGCTGCGCGCCCGTATATCCTGGCGGAAATGATCGTCAATCAGTTCGCGGTGCTGGCGAATGAGGCGAATGGTGCTCGCGCGCACGCCCTTGAGCCAGTCGTGCTGCTGCAGCACCAGGAAGACCTCCATCAAGGCAAAGGGCTGGTGTTCAAACACCTTTGGATGGGTCACCTGGAGATAGCCGCGGCGTGCCTCGAAGCGGCTGTTGATGGGCACGGGTGCGGTATCATCCTGGCCATGCAGGATGCTTTCCTCGAATAACTGCAACAGCATTTCGTTGAGCCGGCTGAGGCGTTTGATACGCCGGTAATAAAGCTGCATGAATTGTTCTACAGCCAGGTTGTTGCTGCTGTCGCTGAAGCCGAACTGCCGCGCCAGCCGGACCTGGTGGTCGAAGAGCAAGCGGTCCTCGTGGCGGCCAGTGAGCAGGTGCAGGGCAAAACGGACCCGCCACAAAAATTCCTGGCCGTCCATCAGCGACTGGTATTCAAGTTCCGTGAGGAAGCCGTTTGCCACCAGGTCGGGCAGTCCATCGGCGTTGAAATGGCGCTTGGCGACCCACCCGACCATCTGTATGTCGCGCAGGCCGCCGGGGCTTTCCTTGACGTTGGGCTCCAGTTCGTAGGCGGTGCCATGGTACTTGCGGTGTCGCGCCTGCTGTTCTTCCCACTTGGCCTCAAAGAAGGTGCGGGAATCCCAGATGCGGTCGGGGCCGGTGGCCTCTCGGGTGGCTTCGAATATCTCCTGGTTGCCGGCGAGCAGGCGTGATTCGGTGAGATTGGTGACTACAGTAATGTCGCGGGTGGCTTCGTCGATGCATTGTTCCACGCTGCGCACGCTGTGGCCGATTTCCAGGCCGGTATCCCACAGAAAGCTGACCAGTTTTTCAACGCATGTGGTCCAGTGGGACGGCGGCTCGGTGGGCAGCAAAATCAGCAGGTCCACATCGGAGCACGGATGCAGTTCGCCGCGTCCATAACCGCCTACCGCGGCCAGCGCCAGGTGCCCGGCGCAATCGCCCAGGTGGTGTTGCCAGGCGCATTGCAGCAAGTGATCGATGAGCCGCGCCCGTGCCCGCACCAGTACGCCGGCCGGCGCCCCGGCGTGGAATGCGTCCTGCAGGATATTGTGGCCCTTCTCCACACAGGCGCGCGCCGCGCCGTGCCCGACCGCGTCCGGGGCAAATCCGGCAATCACGTCGTCGAGTGCCCGTTGCAGGGACGCGGTGGCGTCGCTGTTACCGGTGGTCAGCGCGGACAGTGGTTGTTGCATGGTGGCTCTCTAGGCGCTGCGCGGCGACGGGATCTCTTCGTCGCTGCGCAGGGTAAGTATTTCCACACCCTCCGGCGTGACCAGCAGGGTGTGCTCCCATTGTGCCGACAGCGAATGGTCCTTGGTGACGACGGTCCAGCCGTCCGCCAGCAGCTTCACATGACGGCGTCCCGCGTTGACCATGGGCTCAATGGTAAAACACATGCCCGGCTCCAGTACCACCCCGGTGCCGGCGTCGCCGTAATGCAGCACCTGGGGCTCTTCGTGGAATACCGCACCGATACCGTGTCCGCAGTATTCGCGGACGACCGAATAACCCAGCGCCTCTACATACTGCTGGATAGCGGCGCCGATATCACCCAGTGTGGCACCGGGCCGCACCTGGTCAATACCCACGAACAGGGCCTCACGCGTGATCTCGCTGAGCCGGCGGGCCTGAATGCCGCCGCCATCGACCAGAAACATGCGGCTGGTGTCGCCGTGAAAGCCGTCCTTGATGATGGTGACATCGATGTTCAGGGCATCGCCCTTGCGCAGCCGCTTGTTACCGGGAATGCCGTGGCACACCACGTGGTTCACCGAGGTGCAGATGGACTTGGGGAACCCATTGTAGTTGAGGGGCGCCGGTATGGCGCCGAGTTCACCCACAATGTATTCGTGACAGATGTGATTGAGTTCGTCTGTAGTGACGCCTGCCTTGACGTGCGGCTCGATCATTTCCAGCACGCTGGCCGCCAGGCGTCCGGCCGTGCGCATCTTGTCCTGCTCGGCTGCGTTCTTGATGGTGATGGACATAGTGCTCCCCGTGGGCGGTTCGAACACGGCCAGGCTGCCGTCCGGCGCGGCTTCAGGCCGCGGCTGGCGAGGACGGCGAGATCCGCCCGGTTGCTCGCCCGAACGCCGGTGCCTGCAGTTCCCGCGCGTTGTGAGGGGCCGGAGTTTATGCTATAAAGCGCGCGCCTTCCAGAAATTTGCCTGGCAGGCAGATGAACCCCGCCCGGTGCGGCCGTCTGCGTACGGCGATCAGGCGGAACTTAAGTGTGTCGCAAGAGCGACACCCAAATGACTCACACACGCCGGCACATGTGGCCGGGTGCCCCGCGGGCTGAACAGCCGCAGGCATGTGCGTTGGCCTGATGCCGCCACACATGTCCGGAAGTTCGCGCTGCCGGGGGTCGCCGCATGGGGCGTGTGGAGGCCCAACCCGATACAATCCGGAGTTTCAAATGGCTGACGTATCCATGCGCCAGATGCTGGAAGCGGGCGTGCATTTTGGTCACCAGACCCGTTTCTGGAATCCCCGAATGGCACCGTTCATTTTCGGTGCGCGCAACAAGATTCATATCATCAATCTGGAAAAGACCCTCCCCATGTTCCGGGATGCGGTCACCTACATCCAGAAGCTGGCCAGCGATGGCGGCACCATCATGTTCGTAGGCACCAAGCGCTCTGCCGGGCAGTACGTGAAAGAGCAGGCGCAGCGCTGTGACATGCCCTACGTGGACCACCGCTGGCTCGGCGGCATGCTCACCAACTTCAAGACGGTGCGTAATTCAATCAAACGGCTCAAGGATCTGGAGCTGATGCGTGAGGACGGTACTTTTGACCGCCTGACCAAGAAAGAAGCGTTGATGCTGCAGCGCGAGATGGAAAAGCTTGAGCGCAGCATCGGCGGTATCAAGGACATGAACCGTCCGCCGGATGCGCTGGTGGTGATCGATGTCGGTTTCGAGAAGATTGCCGTGCAGGAAGCCACCAAGCTGAAGATACCGGTGGTCGGGGTGGTGGATACCAACAACTCCCCTGACAACATCTCCTATGTTATCCCCGGCAACGATGATGCCATGCGGGCTATCCGCATTTATCTGGAAACTTTCGCCGATGCCGTGATCAAGGGTCGTGACATGCGTCCCGAGTCAACCGCGGCCGCGGCTGCCGGTGACGATTTTGTGGAGATGTCCGGTGACGGAACCTCCGGCGCTGCGCGCCCGGGCTCGACAGGCACTCGCAAGCCGGCTGCCGCCAAGGCCGAGCCCGCGGCTGAAAAGGCCGAGCCCGAAGCCAAAGCCGAGCCCGAAGCCAAGGCTGAGCCCGAAGCCAAGGCCGAGCCCGAAGCCAAGGCCGAGCCCGAAGCCAAGGCGGAACCCAAGGCTAAAGCTGCGCCCAAGGCCAAGGCCGAGCCCAAGGCCGAGCCCAAGGCCAAGGCCGAGCCCAAGGCGAAGGCTGCACCCAAGGCCAAGGCTGCACCCAAGGCCAAAGCTGCGACCAAGGCCAAGGCGGAGCCCAAGGCTAAAGCGGCACCCAAGGCCAAGGCCGAACCGAAGGCCAAGGCTGCACCCAAGGCTAAAACGACCACTGGTGCGAAGTCCGGCGCAAGCAAGTCGGCTGACGACAAAGAGTGAGCTGTGCGGGCGGCCCTGGCCGCCCGCGCTCCGGTTGCAAGCTGCACCGGATTTCGTACCCAACTGCGCGAGGCATTGATATGGCGATTACCGCAGCAATGGTAAAGGAACTGCGCGAGCGCACCGGCGCTGGCATGATGGAATGCAAGAAGGCGCTGGTCGAGACCGATGGCGATCTGGACGGCGCCGCTGAACTGATGCGCAAGCAGGGCCTGGCCAAGGCGGACAAGAAAGCCGGCCGGGTGGCTGCCGAAGGCCGCATCGTGATCGAAACGGATACGGGTACCGGCCGCACGGTGATTGTGGAGGTCAACTGCGAAACCGATTTCGTGGCCGGTGGCGACGATTTCGCCGACTTTGCGGCAGCCGTGGCCAGGGCCATTGTGAAGCATACGCCGGCGGATACCGCCGCCCTGGACAGTGTGGCGCTGGACTCCGGCGAGACCGTGGATGAGGCGCGCCGCGCCCTGATCGCCCGGATTGGCGAAAACATCGGCGTGCGCCGCTTTCGCTTGTTCGAGCGTGGCGGTGATCGTATAGGCGCTTACCTGCACGGCCTGCGTATTGGTGTGGTGGTCGATGTGCAGGGTGGCGACGATGATCTGGCGCGTGATCTGGCCATGCACATTGCGGCGAGCAAGCCGGTTTGTCTGACCGCCGATGATGTGCCCG
>SLLK01000142.1 GCA_007134115.1 Gammaproteobacteria bacterium
GTTGATTTACAGCCCGGCATGCCCCTGCGCGTCCGGGGCGTTACAATGCAAGGAGACGCTGAGAAGCCACGAATGGACCAGCGTTTCCTTCAATGAGGAGCGTCATGCGACTGCCGTTCACCAAGATGGAAGGTCTGGGCAATGACTTCGTGGTATTCGATGCCACGCAGCAGGCCGTCCAGCTGACTCCGGAACAGGTCCGTCATATTGCGGATCGTCGTTTCGGTGTGGGTTGTGATCAGGTGCTGATAGTCGAGCCGGCCACCACGCCCGAAGCGGATTTCCGTTATCGCATTTTCAATGGTGACGGCGCAGAGGTAGAACATTGCGGCAATGGCGCGCGCTGTTTTGCGCGGTTTGTGCGTGAACGCGGCCTGTTTGACCGCCCCGAGGTGCGGGTAGAGACCCTGGGCGGGCCGTTGCTGCTGCAGACGCTGGATGACGGGCGCGTACGCGTCAACATGGGGGTTCCGGTATTCGATCCACAGGCGGTGCCGTTTGAGGCCGACGCGCAACAGTCGACCTACACGCTGACGCTGGGGCAAAACGAGCAGGTGGCAGTCGGCGTAGTCGGACTGGGTAATCCGCATGCGGTCATGCTGGTGCCGGATACGGCGAGTGCGCCGGTCGCGCGTCTCGGTCCGCTGATCGAGAATCACGCGCGCTTTCCGCGACGCGTCAATGCGGGCTTCATGGCGGTGCGCAGCCGTGAGCGCATTGATTTGCGGGTGTATGAGCGCGGTGCCGGTGAAACGCTGGCGTGTGGATCGGGCGCGTGCGCAGCGGTGGTCGTGGGCCGCTTGTGGGGCCACCTCGAAGAACACGTGGTGGTGACTCTGTCCGGTGGAGCGCTTGAAGTGTGTTGGTCGGGTGACGGCCACCCGGTATGGATGACCGGCCCTGCGCGTACCGTGTTCCATGGCGAAATCGAGCTGACCCCGGCTGCCAGGTAGGCGCTGTCGGGCACCTGAGCATCGGCGTCATGCGTATGGCGACCGGGGATTCTTCATGGTCACGCCAATCGGTTATGCTGTGTACAGTGAATGATTCCGGCGCAGGGCACATATACGCCCGGTACGGGCTTGTCGTGGCATAATCGGTAACAACCCGTGAAGTAAACGGGGTAGGTCGGGGCAGCAGGCAGTGGGCGGGCGTTTCCCCGAAGACCCCCGAAGGTGGCGGTGAATGCATGAGTAGTCAGGCAGAATCAAGGTTGACCGAGAACGAGCTTTCTCATGAACAGGTCGCGGCGTTTCTGCGCGCGCATTCTGATTTCTTCGCCTTGCACCCGGAACTCACGGCAGAGCTGCAGATCCCCCATGCCGCTGACGGCGCGGTCTCGCTGGTCGAACATCAGGTGCGCACCCTGCGTGAACGGAATGCGCTGCTGGAGCAGCGCCTGAGTGAACTGCTCGAAGTGGCGCGCGCCAACGAGAGCCTGGTCCAGCGCTTGCAGCAACTGGGTCTGAAGTTGCTGGTGCCCCGGTCGCCGGAGGATATGCTGGAGACCGTGCACGCCTCCCTGCGCGAGGACTATGATGCGGATGCAGTGAGCCTGATGCTGTTCCTGGAATCGCGTAACGGAGACTGCATCGGCCCGGCCCGATGCGTCAGTCCGCCGACTGCCGACGAGGAGAAATGGCTTGTGAAGCTCCTCGACATTGGTCGGCCGCGCTGTGGCGAATGGCGCCCGGAGCAGCTTGAGTACGTGTTTGGCGAGCAGGCCGGGAAGATTGCCTCGGCCGCCGTGGTGCCGCTGGAGCGTCGCGGTTTGCTGGCTATTGGCAGTCATCAGCGTGAACGCTTCAATCCGTCCATGGGCACCGATTTCCTCGCCCGGGTCGGCGAACTGGTCACCGTCGCCATATCCCATCAGCAGGATCTGCAGCCGGATGGATGACGGCGCCCGCCGCAGCCTGCAGGCCTTTCTGACCCATCTGCACGCGGAACGCCGTGCTTCACCCCGCACCATTGATGCCTATCGTCGCGATCTGATGCGGGTGCAGGATTTCTGTACCCGCCGGGATATTGCTGACTGGCGCCAGCTGGATGTGCACGGCGTGCGCGCCATGGTGGCCGAGGCGCACCGGCAGGGTCTGTCGCCGCGCAGTTTGCAGCGTCTGCTGTCCGCCGTGCGTTCCCTGTATCGCTACCTGTTGCGTGAAGGCGCGGTCAAGCACGATCCGGCGGCCCAGGTCAGTGCGCCGCGGGTGCGCCGTCAGTTGCCTGACGTGCTGGATCCGGACCAGGTCGGGCGCCTGCTGGATGTGCGTGGCGAGACGCCGCTGGTGGTGCGTGATCTGGCTATCATGGAACTGATGTACTCGTCGGGTTTGCGCCTGGCTGAACTGGCGGCGCTGAATCTGATGGATGTGGATCAGGCGGATGCGCTGGTGCGCGTGACCGGCAAGGGTTCGCGTACACGCGTGGTGCCGGTAGGCCGCAAGGCGCTGACGGTACTGCGCCAGTGGCTGAAGATGCGCGGGCAACTGGCGGGCGATGCCGAGACGGCACTGTTCGTCAGCCGGCGGGGTGGTCGCCTCAGTCACCGCGCCATTCAGCAGCGCATGGCGTCCTGGGCGCGTCGCCGCGGGCTGGAGCCGCGCCTGCACCCGCACCTGTTGCGCCATGCCTTTGCCAGTCATTTGCTGGAGTCCAGCGGTGACTTGCGGGCGGTCCAGGAACTGCTGGGCCACGCTGACATCAGTACCACCCAGATATATACCCATGTCGATTTCCAGCATCTGGCCGAGGTGTATGACCGCGCCCATCCTCGGGCGCGTCGGCGATCCTGACTCTTCACGGCCCCGCAACGACGGCCGTTCACCGCAGATTGCGCCGCCTCATGTACAATCCGGGTTCACCATCTGATTCAACAGACGAAGTTGCGGAGGCGCGGGTGGAGCAGTTCAGGGGCACGACTATTCTGGTAGTCCGGCGCGGCGATCAGGTCGTTATCGGCGGTGACGGCCAGGTGTCGATGGGCAACACCATTATGAAGGGCAATGCCCGCAAGGTGCGACGCTTGTTCAAGGATCAGGTGCTGGCCGGGTTCGCCGGCGGCACGGCGGACGCGTTTACGCTGTTCGAGCTGTTCGAGGGCAAGCTGGAGAAGCACGGCGGCAATCTGGTCCGGTCGGCAGTTGAACTGGCCAAGGACTGGCGCGGTGATCGCATGTTGCGTCGCCTGGAGGCGCTGCTATGCGTGGCCGACGGCAGCAACACGCTGATCATTTCCGGCAACGGCGATGTCATTGAGCCGGAGCATGACGTGATCGCCATCGGTTCGGGCGGGCCCTATGCCCAGGCGGCCGCGCTGGCCCTGACGCGGGCTACGGAACTGGGGGCGCGCGACGTTGCCGAACAGGCGTTGGCTATCGCCGCTGATATCTGCGTATATACCAACCACCAGCTCACCTTCGAAAGCCTTTGAATACGCCCGTAGTCCACTGGAGCCAGTAACGGCATGTCCTACATGACACCCCGCGAGATCGTCCAGGAACTGGACAAGCACATCATCGGTCAGGCCTCCGCCAAACGTGCGGTGGCCATCGCCCTGCGCAACCGCTGGCGCCGCCAGCAGGTGGCTGAGCCGCTGCGCACCGAGGTGACACCCAAGAACATTCTGATGATCGGTCCCACCGGCGTGGGCAAGACCGAGATTGCCCGGCGTCTGGCGCGGCTGGCGCGTGCACCATTTACCAAGGTGGAGGCGACCAAATTCACCGAGGTCGGCTATGTCGGCCGCGAGGTAGATTCGATTATCCGCGACCTGGTCGATGCCGCAGTGACGATGACCCGCGAACACGAGATGGAAAAAGTGCGTTTCCACGCCGAGGAGGCTGCCGAGGATCGCATTCTGGATACGTTGCTGCCGCAACCGCGCGGCGCCTACGGCAATGCACCGGAGCAGCCTGACGAGCAGGCCGGTGCCACGCGCCAGAAAATGCGCAAGAAGCTGCGCGAGGGCGAGCTGGACGAGCGCGAGATCGAGATCGACGTGCAGGCCTCACCCGTGGGCGTGGAAATCATGGCCCCGCCGGGCATGGAGGAAATGACCAGCCAGTTGCAGAACATGTTCCAGAATCTCTCCGGTGGCCGCAGTCAGCGACGCAAGCTGAAAATCCGCGATGCCTTCAAGGTGCTGACCGATGAAGAGGCCGCGCACATGGTCAATGAAGAGGAAATCAAGCTGGCTGCGGTGCGCAACGTGGAGGAAAACGGCATCGTGTTCCTCGACGAAATCGACAAGGTGTGCCGACAGTCGGAAGTGGGCGGCGCGGATGTCTCGCGTGAGGGCGTGCAGCGCGACCTGCTGCCGCTGGTCGAGGGCTGCACGGTCACCACCCGCTACGGCACGGTGCGCACAGATCACATCCTGTTCATCGCCTCCGGGGCCTTCCATGTCGCCCGTCCCTCAGATCTGATTCCGGAATTGCAGGGCCGTCTGCCGATCAGGGTGGAACTGGAGTCGCTGGGCGTGGAGGACTTCGTGCGCATTCTGGTGGAACCGGATGCGTCCCTGACACGCCAGTATGAGGCGCTGATGGCGACCGAGGGGGTGACCCTGAAGTTCAGCGAGGATGGCGTCCGCCGGCTTGCCGAGGTGGCTTTCCAGGTCAACGAAACCACCGAGAACATCGGCGCGCGCCGCCTGCACACGGTCATGGAGCGACTGCTGGAGAGCGTGTCCTTCGAGGCGTCGGATCGTTCCGGAGAAACGCTGACCATTGATGCAGCGTATGTCGATGAGCATCTTGGCGAACTGATGCACGACGAAGACCTCAGCCGCTACATTCTGTGAATACATCGATGAGTAGTCACCCGGCACCCCGTCCCGTACGCCTGACCTTGCACCGCCGCTCGCGGGTGCTGGAGGTGGCCTTTGATGACGATCAGGTGTATCGCCTGGATGCCGAATATCTGCGGGTATTTTCACCATCTGCGGAAGTGCGTGGCCACGGCCGGGGACAGGAGATTTTGCAGGTGGGCAAGGAGAATGTGGCCATCACTGAAGTTGAACCGGTCGGGCATTATGCTGTGCGCCTGCACTTTGATGACGGGCACAACACCGGGCTTTACTCCTGGCGCCTGCTGCGTGAGCTGGGCGAGCAGTACGCACAGAAATGGGGTGATTACCTGCGCCGGCTGGACAATGTCGGCTATGAGCGCAAGCCACGGCAGGACGGCGAATGAGCGAGGATGACCGCAATACTACCCACTTCGGTTATGAACAGGTCGCCCGGGACCGCAAGAGCGAACGGGTGCGCGATGTGTTCGCCAGCGTGGCCCCCCGTTATGACCTGATGAACGACCTGATGTCGCTGGGCCTGCACCGGATATGGAAACGGCTGGCCATGAGTCTGCTCGCGCCGGCGCCGGGCGAGGCGGTACTCGACCTGGCTGCCGGTACCGGCGATCTGACTGAGCAGCTGGTGCGCCGGGTGGGCGACACCGGGCGCGTGGTGATGAGCGACATCAACGAGGCCATGCTTGGACGCGGGCGTGATCGCCTGCTTGATCATGGCCTGGCCAGGGGGGTCGACTACGTGCTCGCCGACGCCGAGCATTTGCCCTTCGCCAGCGGCAGTTTCGACGCGGTATGCATCGGTTTCGGCCTGCGCAATGTGACCGATCAGCGGGCCGCGTTGACGGAAATGCATCGCATGCTGCGCCCCGGCGGGCGCGCCCTGGTGCTGGAGTTTTCGCGCCCGGTGTTGCCGGGACTGACGCCGTTGTACGACTGGTATTCTTTCAACGTGCTGCCGCAACTGGGGCGCTGGGTGGCGGGTGATGCCGACAGTTACCGCTATCTGGCCGAAAGCATTCGCATGCACCCGGACCAGGCGACGTTGCGCGAACTGATGCAGCAGTCGGGTTTTGCCCGCTGTCAGTATTACAACCTCACCGGCGGCATTGTCGCCATCCATCGCGGTTACCGGATCTGACACACATGAGCGAAGTGTGGCTGGCATTCATTGAAAGTCGTCTCAATGCCGAGCTGGTCAGGCGGCCGTCGGCATTGCAGGAGTGCGCTGCCCTGCAGGGCCGCTGTCTGGCGATCGATGTGACCGGTCCGGAGCTCATTGTATACGTGGTGCCGCACGGCGCCGGTGTGCAGTTGATGACGCAGCCGCCGGGGCGCGTAACCGCTACGGTGCGCGGCACGCCGGCGGCGCTGTTGCGGCTCGCCGGTAGCGAGCCGTCCGTGGCCAGCCTGCGTGAAGCCGGTGTGGATATCGCCGGCGATGCGGTATTTGCCGGTCGTCTGCAGGCGGTACTCAGCCGTGCGCTGCCCGACCCCGAGGCCACCCTGGCCGAACTGCTCGGCGACAGTGGTGCGCACGCCCTGGTGCGCGGGGTCGGTGCCTTGCATCAGGGTCTGCGTCGTGTCGGGGACACGCTCACCCGCGACATGGCCGAGTATCTGCAGTATGAAAGCCGCGATTTGCCGGTGGCTGACGAGGTGGCGGATTTTGTAGCCGCCGTGGATCGCACGCGGGACGATGTGGCCCGTCTGCAGGCGCGCGTGCAGCGCCTGGAGCGCGACGCGGGCAAGGCACGATGATGCGCAGGAGCTGCACGGCATGATCCAGCCCTCCCACATATGGCGTCTGTTGCAGATCAACCGGATCCTGCTGCGCCACGGTCTGGACGAGATTGTGCTGGCCACGCGCTGGTTCCGGCCGGTGCGCTGGGTCTGGTTCTTGCTCCCCTGGAACTGGGTGCCACGCACCCGGAGGCCGCGCGGCGAACGCATACGGCGTGCGCTGGAAGATCTGGGGCCGGTGTTCGTCAAGTTCGGTCAGACCCTGTCTACCCGCCGTGACCTGCTGCCGGCGGATATCGCCGCCGAGCTGGCACGCCTGCAGGATCGTGTGCCGCCGTTCCCCGGGGTCCAGGCCCGCGAGATTATCGCCGCCGCTTTCGAGGCCCCCCTGGAGCAGCATTTTGCCCGTTTCGATGATGCCGCGCTGGCTTCGGCATCCATCGCCCAGGTGCATACCGCGCAATTACACAGTGGCGAGGAAGTGGTGGTCAAGGTGCTGCGCCCCCGCGTGGAACAGACCATCCGCCGCGACGTCAGTCTGTTGTATCTGATTGCCGACCTGACCCAGCGTTACTGGTCCGAAGGCCGGCGCCTGCGGCCGCGCGAGGTGGTCGCGGAGTACGAGCGCACCATTTTCGACGAACTGGATCTGATCCGGGAAGCGGCCAACGTGGTGCAGACCCGGCGCAACTTCGAGGGCAATCCGGTGCTCTACGTGCCGGATGTGCACTGGGAGCTGACGCGCCGCAACGTGATGGTGATGGAGCGCATCGACGGGGTATCCGTGAGCGATCTGCAAACCCTGCGTGAGCGCAAGGTGGATCTCAAGCGGCTGGCGGAGCTGGGGGTGGAGATATTCTTTACCCAGGTCTTCCATCACAATTTCTTCCACGCCGACATGCACCCCGGCAATATCTTCGTGGATACCAGCAATCCCGCCCATCCGGCGTGGATGGCGGTGGATTTCGGTATTGTCGGTACCCTGAGTCCCTCCGATCAGCATTACCTGGCGCACAATCTGCTGGCGTTTTTCAATCGCGACTACCGCCGCGTGGCGGAGTTGCACGTGGAGTCGGGATGGGTGCCCGCCGACACTCGCGTGGATGATTTCGAGTCGGCCGTACGCACGGTGTGTGAACCCATCTTCAACCGCCCGCTCAAGGAGATATCCTTCGGCCACCTGCTGCTGCGCCTGTTCCAGACTGCGCGGCGCTTCAACATGGAAGTGCAGCCGCAGCTGGTGCTGTTGCAAAAAACCCTGCTGCACGTGGAAGGCCTGGGCCGCGAACTGTATCCGGACCTGGACCTGTGGCAGACCGCCAAGCCCTATCTGGAGCGCTGGATGGGCGAACAGGTGGGCGTGCGTTCCGTGCTGAAGCGTTTTCGCCGGCACCTGCCGGAGGTCATGCAGGTGCTGCCGGAACTGCCCCTGCGCCTGGACGGCGCAATGCGTCAACTGGAAACGCTGCAAAGCCAGCAACAACGAGTCGAACACCGCCTGGTCGAACTGCGCGAGCAGTCGCGCCGCAACAGCCGCAGGGGCCTGCTGGGTCTGGCCGGCGCCGCCCTGCTGCTGAGCAGCGCTCTGATCTTCGGCTTGCAGGCCCCGCCGGGCGCCGGCTTCATGGACGTCCCCCCGGCCGCCTGGCTGACAGCAGGCACCGGGCTGCTGGCGCTGGCCTTTGCGTGGTTCGGTACAGGGGACTAGCGCGGCCGCGAAATGGACGCGAAACATGCGCGAAATAGAAGATAGTTAAAAAGCTAACCATGAAGCGCATGAAGGCGGTGTTGGGGGCGGCTGAGGTCTCCGGGGCGGATGCCCGGTTTGCTGGCGGGGTAGCCTGAAGCAAAGACAGATCTGAATAGCCGCGAAATGGACGCGAGCTGAGGTCTTTTGTCACATCGGCGCGTGCGCCAGGCCGATCGGTTCTGCAACAGCCCATTCCGCGCAGGCGGGAATCCAGAAGCTGGCCGAAGCCCCCCTGGGTCCCCGCCTTCGCGGGGACGGCGGCAGGGAACGCCGCTTCATCCTCCCCGCATCCTCATGTTCAGCTTTTGTCAGTCCGACGGCGACCAACCGCGGAACTGTTTATTGCGCGCCCATCTCGCGTCCATTTCACGGCTGGTTCAATGACGGCCTTTGCAGCCTTTCCTCTACGGCTTCCCGCCAGGCCTTATCGGTGAGCAACTCGATCAACGCCAGCGCGAAGTCCATGGCGGTGCCCGGGCCGCGGGAAGTGATGACGGGACCGTCCTGTACCACCGGATCTTCCACAATCTCCGCCGGTGCCAGATCGCCGAGGTCGTTGAGGAAACCGGGGAAGCTGGTCGCCCGGCGGCCGGTGAGCAGGCCGGCTTCGGCGAGCACCCTTGGGGCGGCGCACACGGCGGCATTGTAGCCACCTGCGGCGTGCTGCCGTTGCAGCCGCTGACGCAGCGGCTGGTGTTCCCACAGGCACTGTGCGCCGGGCATGCCGCCGGGCAGGACGATCATGTCGAAATCCTCGTCGATGACCTCTGCCAGGGTTGCGTCGGGCACGATCACTGTACCCCGGCTGCAGGTCACCGGACCCTCCGCCAGACCAGCGACGGTGACGGTGATTTCCGCCCGTCGCAGCAAGTCGATGACGGTTATGGCTTCGAGCTCTTCACTGCCGGGGGCAATGGGGACAAGGACGCGGGCCATGGGCCTTCCTCCTGTTGACGGACCAGCGCGGCTCGCACCGATACCAGCGTCACGCCGTGCTTGTCGGCGAGACGCGGCAGCTCGCGTTCGAGCAGCGCCAGAGTTTCGGGGTAGGGATGACCGATCGCGATGGCCAGGCCATCGCGACGCGCGTGGGCAAGCCATGCCTGAAACTGGCGTTTGATGACTTCGCTGTCGGCCACCGGGTCCAGAAAGATGTGCCGCCGGGCGTGCGGGATGCCGGCTTCCGCTGCCATACGGCGACCCACGCTGCGCGGCGTGGTGACGCTGTCCACAAAGAAGCCGTCGGGGAGATTGTGCTCAAGGCCCTCGATCACCCAGGCCATATGGCCCGGGTGACGCGTGAGCAGGCTGCCCATGTGCGTATTCATGCCGCTGACATGGGGGATGCCGGCCAGGTTCTCCCGCATCACTCGCAGCACTTCGCCGTGTGACATGTCCAGGGTGATGCCGCCGGGACCCAGATCGTTGGCCGCCGCCGCTTGCAATGGCTGGTGCAGCAGCACTTCCTTGCCGTGTTCATGGCATTGTCGGGCCAGCTGGTTGACGTGGGGTCGGGCGGGCAGAAAGGCGCAGGCCACCGGGCCCGGCAGGGCGGTGACCCGTTCTCCGGCGGCCAGGTCCTGGCCGAGGTCATCGATGATCAGTACCACGCGAGGCGCCTTTTGCGCCGCTGCCGGTGCGGCCAGAAGCACCGCCAATCCCAGGCAGACAAGATGATGTACAAAACGACGCGCGTTGGCCGATGAATCAGGCACTATTCACATCCTCGCGCCACAGTGTGTGCGGGTGGGTTGTTTCGGCCTTCACACGGGCTTGCGGTCCCGGCGTGCCCCGGCTATTCGAGGCAGCGCAGGACGCTCGCGCTCAGTGATCGTCGCGCTGTGCATGGGCGGTGCCGAGGCTGCGCAGGTGATTGAGTGCCTTGAACAACACGTAATCCTCCTTCGCCAGGCTGTCCTCGCCGTCATCCTCACTGGCTTCGGCTTCCTCTTGTGCGGCGGCCACCTCGTCTGCATCCAGCGCCAGGTCGGGTTTGATGCCCTTGGTCTCGATGTTTCGGCCGGAGGGCGTGTAATAACGCGCCGTGGTCAGTTTGAGCGCATCACCGCCGGGCATCGGCATGATGGTCTGTACCGAGCCCTTCCCAAAGGAGTCAAAGCCCATCACGGTGCCGCGCTTGCTGTCCTGCAAGGCGCCGGCCACGATTTCGGAGGCTGAAGCGGAGCCGCCGTTGATCAATACCACGATGGGCGCGCCGCCGAGCAGCTCGCCGCTGGCGGCGGTGAAATCCTGGCGCGAACCCTCTGCCCGGCCCTGGGTATAGGTCACCATGCCGCCGTCCAGCAGCATGTCACTGATCTCCACTGCCGCGCTGAGGAGACCGCCCGGGTTGTTGCGCAGGTCCAGCACGAGGCCCTTGAGGTTGCCGCCGTTCTTGCCCTTGAGTTCTTCCAGGTGTTCGCGGAAGTTTTTCGACGCTTCGGCATTGAACTGGCTGACGCGCAGGTAACCGAAGTCATCATCCAGCATCCGGCTGCGCACGCTGGTTACGCGAATGATGGCGCGTTCGATGTCGACCTCGAACGGCTGATCACGGCCTTCGCGCACTACTGTCAGGGTGATGGTGGTCCCCGGGTCGCCGCGCATGATCTTGACGGCTTCGTTCAGGTCCATGCCCTTGACCTGTTTTTCGTCCAGGCGAATGATCAGATCACCGGGCTCAAGGCCCGCGCGCTGGGCCGGCGTATCGTCAATGGGCGCGACCACCTTGACGAAGCCATCCTGCATTTGCACCTCGATGCCCAGACCGCCGAAGCGGCCGCTGGTGCTCACCTGCATCTCGCGGAACTGTTCGGCGTCGAGGTAGGAACTGTGCGGATCGAGCCCGGAGAGCATGCCGCGAATGGCATGCTCCATGAGTTCGCTATCATCGACTTCTTCCACGTAATCGCGTTTGACACGCTCAAGAATCTCGGTGAATTCCTGGATTTCCTTGAGCGGAATACCCTGCCCGCCATTGCGATCGGCGAGCACGGCGTGCGTCAGGCTAACGGATACGCCCAGCAGGATGCCCAGCAGCAAAGTAAGGATACCCCGGCGATTCAACATACCAACTCCAGATCCTGCAATGTGATTTGCGCAGGTGGCTGCGTCATTTACGACACGATCACGACTATGACCCGTATAGCCGGCGATAGTGCGGTGCCGCATTCCAGTGGGGCAGCTCACAGCGGCTTCCAGTACATCAACATACCATACCGCCATTGGCGACGATATCCTCCCCGGGCGGCGTTTCAGCGCGCACGCGCGCGGCTTGAATCCAGCCATGGCGCCGGGTCTACCGGCTCACGTCCGGCCCGAATCTCGAAGTACAGCGCGGCGCTGCGTCGCCCGCCACTGTCGCCGACGCTTGCCAGCACCTCGCCTTGCTCCACCCAGTCGCCCACGTCGCGGTAAACCTCCCGGGTATGCCCGTACAGGGTGAGGTAATCACCGCCATGTTCGACAATGACCACCAGGCCGTAGTTCGGCAACCATTCGGCGAAAGCGATGCGTCCGCGCGATACCGCAATAATCTCGCTGCCTTCGGGTGCCTCGAAAAGCACACCCCTGGAGCGCAAACGCCCGCCGTGGCGCGGCGTGCCGTAGCCTTCGCTGATCGCTGCGTTGACCGGTGGCGGGAGGCGGCCACGCAGTTCGGCGAAGTCGGTGTGACGCTCCAGTTCATCGGGGACGTCGGCCAGTTCGCGCTGCAGTGATTGCACCAGGTTCTGCAGGCGTTGCTCGTCTTCCTGCAGGCGCGACAGCTGTTGATCGCCGCGGGCGATTTCCTGTTCGAGTTCGCCGAGCACCGAGCTGCGCTCGGTGCGACGTGCCTGCAGGGCGCTTACGGTACGGCGCTGTTCACTGTGCAAGGCGGCCAGTGCCTCGCGCCGCTCCAGCACGTTCTGTTCGAGTTCGACCAGTTCCTCGAGGCGTTGGCCCAGTGCCTGTATGCGTTCGCCGCGTGCCCGGTTGATGTAATCGTAGTAGGCCAGTACGCGACCCACCGCAGCAGGGTCTTCCTGATTGAGCAGCATGCGCAGGCGTCCGCGCCGCCCCGTGATCCAGGCTTCTCGCAGGTGACGGGCCAGTGTCTCGCGGTCTTCACTGAGTTCATCGCGTCTTTGCGCCCGTTGCTCGCGCAGTGCCTCCAGGCGTGCTTCGCTGTCGCTGATATCATCTGCCAGTTCACGCAGTCGTCTGCTGTGCCGACTGATGACGGATTCCATCTCCTCGAGCTGGCGGGTGAGCTGGTCGCGATCCTGGCGATCATCCTGCAGCCTTGAGCGCAGTGTGCCGATGCGCTCCTGCAAGGTTTCCAGTTCGCTGCGGGCCTGTTCTGCGTCATTGCCCCCGGCGGCGCAAAGCGGTGCCAGGGCAACCAGCCACACGCCGCCGGCGATGACCAGACGCATGTAAAGTCTCAGGCGCATCTCCTGCCGGCAGCCCCTGTCATCAATCCTGCAGCCGCACCAGCGACTGCCCGGACATCTCGGCCGGCTGCTCCAGTCCCATGAGTGTGAGCATGCTGGGTGCGAGGTCACAAAGACGGCCGCCCTGGGCCAATGTGGCCGGGCGACCTGCATAGATGACCGGCACCGGGTTACTGGTATGCGCGGTGTGGGCCTGGCCGGTTGCGTTGTCGCGCATCTGTTCGGCGTTGCCGTGATCGGCGGTGAGGATGATTTCGCCGCCCACCTTGTGCAGCGCCGCCATGACTCTGCCGACACACTGATCCACCGTCTCGACGGCCCGCACGGCGGCATCCATGATGCCCGAGTGTCCCACCATGTCGGGGTTGGCATAGTTGCAGATAATCATGTCGTAATTGCCTTCTTCAATGGCGGCCACCAGGCGATCGGTCAATTCCGGCGCGCTCATTTCCGGCTGCAGATCGTAGGTGGCCACCCTGGGCGACGGAACCAGCAGCCGGTCCTCGCCGGCAAAGGGTTCTTCCATGCCGCCGTTGAAGAAGAAAGTGACGTGCGCGTACTTTTCGGTCTCCGCGATACGCAACTGGCGCAGGCCCTGCGCGGCAACGTATTCGCCCAGCCCGTTGGCAAGCGAGACCGGCGGGTAGGCCACCGGCAGGTTGAAGTCGGCGCGGTACTGGGTGAGACACACCCAGGCTGCCAGTTTCGGCTGATGGTGGCGGTGAAATCCGTCGAAATCATCCGCCGTGAACGCTTGCGTCAACTGCCGCGCGCGATCGGAACGGAAGTTCATGAAGACCACCACATCACCATCCTGCATGCCTGCAGGCCGGCCATCGCCGGTTATCGCCGTGGCCCTCACGAATTCGTCGTTCTCGCCCCGTGCATAGGCCATCTCCAGCGCTTCAGCGGCAGACGCCGCCTGGTAGGCGGCATCACCTGTGGTCAGCAGGTCGTACGCTTCGTTGATCCGCTCCCAGCGCTTGTCGCGGTCCATGGCGTAGTACCGCCCGATGACGGATACGATGCGACCTGCGCCCAGTTCGTCCAGCTTCGCTGCCAACGCTTCCAGTGACGCCAGGGCGCTGCGCGGCGGCGTGTCGCGCCCGTCCAGAAAGGCATGCACGCAGAGCTTCCGGGCGCCCCGCCGGACCGCCAGTTCGGCCATGGCGTGGATATGGTCTTCATGGCTGTGCACGCCGCCGGGCGACAGCAGGCCGATCACATGCACCGTCCTGTCGGCTGCCACAGCCTTGTCCACCGCTGAACCCAGCGCTTCGTTGTCAAAAAAGCCGCCGTCGCGAATATCCCGAGTAATGCGTGTGTAGTCCTGTGGCACCACACGGCCCGCGCCAATATTCAGATGGCCCACCTCGGAATTGCCCATCTGCCCTTCGGGCAGACCCACGTCTTCACCGGAACCGCTGATCAGGGTGTGCGGATACTCGGCCCAGAGTGTGTCCCATACCGGGGTGTGTGCGGCCATCACGGCATTGCCTTCGGCTTCTTCGGAATAGCCCCAGCCATCCAGAATGGTCAGTACTACGGGACGTTTTACGAGAGACATGAGCAAACCCTTGTCATTGATTGAACGGATCACCGCAGCGGGCTGGATTGCCGGATATCTGCGTGGTCGCCTGTGCGGGCGCACGCTGATCGTCTGCCGCCATGGCGTGATCAGCGCTTGCCAGGGATGAGCGCATTGTAACCGATAGACCGCGCGGAGAAACGCCGCGCGCGTGCGCGGCCTGTGGTCTGCCCCGGCAGGTGCGCAGGCGGCGCATGATGCCTGTTATACTGACCGCCGCGCGCGCCCGCGCAAGGCCCGGCAATCACACTTTTACGCTGCCCGTACACGGTATCAGGGGACTGTCACCATGGAGCAATTGCTCGAGTTCATCGGAAATCACCCGTTTCTGTTCGGCGCGCTGCTGATCATTCTCGGGTTGCTCGTCAGCACCGAGGTATGGCGCTGGCGCAACAGTCAGCCGCGACTGGAGCCGATGGAGGCAATACGCCTGATCAACAGCGAGGATGCGCGGGTGATTGACGTCCGTCCCGCAGCCGATTTCGAACGCGGACATATCGTTAATGCGCGCAATGTGCCCGAGGATCGCCTCGACAGTCAGATGAAGGATCTGGTGCGCCGGCGCAAGAAGCCGGTGCTGGTGTGCTGCGCCAATGGCCTCGCCTCACCCAAAATTGCCGGGCGGCTGATTGAGGCCGGGCTGGAGCGCGTATTTGTGCTCAAGGGTGGTTTGCAGGGCTGGCAGCAGGCCGGACTGCCGACCACCCGCAACTGATTCAGCGTTTGCCCGGCGCCCGGATGGCGTGCCTGCCATCAGGGCCGGGCGTCAGGACGCAGGAGTTTTGCCCGTGACGATCACAATGTATGCCACCGCCAGTTGCCCCTTTTGCCGCATGGCGCGCGCCTTGCTGGAGCGCAAGGGTGTGGCGTGGGATGAAATTGCGGTCGATCACGAACCCGAGCGGCGCGAGGAAATGCGCCGGTTGAGCGGGCGCCATACGGTGCCCCAGATATTTTTGGGCGAACAGGCCATCGGTGGCTTCGATGAGCTGATGGCGCTGGAGCGTCGCGGAGAGCTCGACGGTCTGTTGGCCGAACAGTGAGTGCCGGTGTCATTGCGCCGGTTTTCCCGGATTTTCAATATTGCTAAGGATCATGTCCCATGACGGAAAAAGACACTGCTGCCAAAGCGGCCGGTAATGGCAAGAACGAGGCGCCGGCGCGCGAGATGACCATCCAGAAGATCTACCTCAAGGACGCGTCCTTCGAAGCGCCCAACTCGCCGACCATCTTCCAGGGCAAGTGGCGGCCCCAGGTCAACGTGGATCTGGACAGCAAGGCCGAGCGTATGGAGGACGATCTCTATCACGTGGTGCTGACCGTGACTGTCACCGCGAAGCAGGAAGACAAGACCGCGTTCCTGGTGGAGCTGTCGCAGGCCGGTATTTTCCGCATCAAGGGCGCGGACAAGGCCGAGATGGGCCCGGTACTGGGCAGTTATTGCCCCGGCACGTTGTTTCCCTTCGCCCGGCAGGCAATCAGTGAACTGGTGACCCAGGGCGGTTTCCCGCAGTTGCTGCTGGCGCCGGTCAATTTCGATGCGCTGTATGCGGATCATGTCAGGCGGCAGCAGGCCGCTGGCGAAGGCGAAGCGCCCGGGGCGGACAAGAGCTGAGCATGATGAGTGGCCCGATCACGGTTCTGGGCGCCGGTTCGTGGGGCACCGCGCTGGCCCTGCAACTGGCTCGCAATGATCAGGAAGTGCGCCTGTGGGGGCGTCAGGCCGCCCATATGGAGGCGCTGACCCGCGACCGGGAGAACCGCGAGTACCTGGCTGGCTGTGCGTTCCCGGACTCGCTGGTTGTGCACGCCGAGCTGGCGGATGCCCTGGCCGGCGCGCAGGATGTTCTGGTCGCGGTGCCCAGTCACGGCTTTCGTGAGCTGTTGCAGCGCATTGCGCCGCTGTGGCCGGATGGGGCGCGGCTCGCCTGGGCGACCAAGGGCCTGGAGCTGGATTCCGGCAAACTGACCCACCAGGTGGCGGCCGAGGCATTGCCCGGGCGCCCCATGGCGGTGGTATCGGGTCCCACTTTTGCCGCCGAAGTCGGCCGTGGACTGCCGGCCGGGGTGACGGTGGCCGCCGACAGTGCCGAATATGCCGCGGCGCTGGCCGGCCGGCTGCACGGCGGAGATTTTCGCGCTTATACCTCGACCGATATGACCGGTGTGGAAGTGGGCGGTGCGGTGAA
>SLLK01000050.1 GCA_007134115.1 Gammaproteobacteria bacterium
CCTCCTTGATTATTTAATCTCGGAACTAAAAAAATATTTCTTTTCATGTAAACTGTGAATCTGTGCTACTATTAAACACGTACCAAGCCGATAAAATCGACTACAAAGTAAGCTAATAATAAGCCAATAAATAACATGGCAACGAAAGGTAATTTCTTTTTCCAAATAGAATATGTAACAATGCCGTAACTAATGTATAAATAAGCAATTGGCCAAAAATAGGATACCTTGAATCGTCTGTAGCTATCTGAACCTAATATAGTTCCCAAACTTGCCGCAATAAAGTATACAAGCAAGGCTATTAGTACCGGATTTCTTTTTGATTTCTTGTAAAGTTGTCTTGCACCGAAATAGAAAGCCGGAAGAAGAATTGAAAAAAACAGGTTATAATATCCCATTGTTAAATAACTCAAATCACCCCGTGAAAGCATTGCATTGGGAGAATAGAGAAACGGGGGGTGGAAAAACATTTGAATAACCCCATAAACTAACATGGGCATAAAAAGTAATGGATTTGATAAAAGTATAATTACACTTCCAATAATTCCGCCAAATGATGGGTCTGTTTGAGCGCCGGCTGCACCTGCGCTTATCCTTCCTGTATCGCCTCTGCCGACAAATATAGTTCCTCCCTCTGTCAAAACAGCAGTTGCCCCAATCTGCTGAAATACAGGTAACATAACAATCAAAATCAAACCAACTGCCGATACTAACCCCCAACCTACTTTTTTCTTCAGTGACAAGCCTGATCCCAAAAATGTCCCCATCAATAATGATATAAACATAATCAGAGCAAATTCTCTCCTGAACAGGAACATAAGGATGACACCAAAAAGTGCTATCCACAGATATTTATACTGATGTCCGCGTTTATAATGATATTTTGCAAATCCATAAACAGCTATTGTTGTCGAAAAGAAAAGGGATACTTCTTTTAAAGCATGTGCATTATAAGAAAGCAAAGGAACACAGAAAACCATGAGATAAGTAAAGTATTTTACCATTTTCTCATTTTTTAAAATATCCCGTGCAATACTAATCCAAAGAATAACACCGATACTGAATAAAAATACCTGGTATATTTTTGGGATCAATACATGCTCTCCAAACACATACATTTGAATGGCCATAAAGAATTCATGGTAATGATCTGTTATAACTTCGTCAAGTATCTCATTACTGAAATTGGCATTTAGTATACGAACAGAATCCAAATAATACGTTGAAGAATCTATTGAAAATAACCCCTCAACTCCCTTATGAGGCTCTAATCCTAACAAAATCCAAGTTAGATAATATAGCATGCAAGCAATTAATGCCACAGCAAAAGTGAAACAATATTTTATAATATTGCTTTCTGATTTATTGGGTTCAGTAAACTGAATAATTACAATGCCAATAAAGAAATAAATTAGCGTTGCAAATAGTATGTTAACAAGCACAAGATTATAAGTTATTCTACTTTAATAGCTTCTTAATGGAATCCCAATGTTTACCAAGAGCTAATTTCGTTAAGACATACATTCTGTTTCCTTTTGAAAAACCATTTCTTGGAATGCTTAATGGGGAATCACCTTTTTTAAAAGATTTTTTTTCAATTGAGAATGCAAGTTTTATATCCAACTGAGATAAAGTATTTATTTCTCTTTCACCAAAGTCAGTGCCGGGTTCACCATTTGGATATGCAAAATACAATATTGGTTTGTTAAGTAAATCACCCAATTCATAAATAGAATCTTTTAATTCTTTATAAGATTTTTCATCACTTTCGTTACTTAATATCGGATGAGTTTGAGTGTGAGCGCCGATGTTAACATAATCTGAGTTATTCAACTCTAACAATTGATCAACAGTCAAATTGACACAAGGTTTTGCAGGTGTTGACGTAATTTCTTGATATCGATTGATGACTCCCCATATGCTTTCAACGTCCATATTTTTCAGATAGCTTTTCAATGTGCTATCAAAACCGACATTTCGAGTCTTAGCATGATCATTTTTAATTATATCGAGCAAAACTTTTTCATCATATCCCTTGATCTCCTGGAACCAGAAATTTTTTTGTTCTCGTATTGCCATTGGTGATACGAAAAGGGAAGCAGGTATTTGATATTTCTTGAGTAAAGGAAAGAAAACTTCATAAAAACTTTTGTGGCCATCATCAATCGTAATATGACAGCAATTTTTTAATTTTTTGCCTTCATAAAAAAATTGCTCCAGTTCCTTAATACTTATAATATTGTAGTTCTGCTTAAGTATAGATAAAACATTATCCAACCATTTTTCGTCATGTATTGCATGAAAATTAATTACAATATTTGGAAAAATTTTCATTCTAAAAGTACAGGTTAATGTCTATCTGCAAGTTGGAAGTGCCAGTTTTCAACATTGCGAATATCAAGACCTTCAAAAATAAAGTCATCATTTTTTGGGTAAGGTGTTGTTGGCCGTACCAAAACCGCTAACCTTTTTTTCTTAAGTAATTTAAGCATCCATGGTGATTCAGTGATGAAGCCACATTTTGATAAAACTTCCTGATCCTTTTGATTGATCATCCAGGATCTGAGTATCGGAATGTGAACCTTCTTCATCACTTCATGCAATAAAAATTCGAGTAAAAATTCAGATTCAGCACCAAACTCCATCAAACTGTAGTGCTGCTTTGATAGTTTTTTTACAATTACATAAGCAGTAATTTTATTCAAATCCATTAAATAGGCGGAAATATATCTATCCTTATCCGGTGCACTATGATACCTCCACAGATAAAAAGCTTCTGATCGGCAATTGTGAAGAGTATCACCATGATAAGGAATGTTGAATTTATTAAAGCCAAGTAGACCAGCTTTGATTGTATTTGTGAGCTCAAAAGTTCCGTAATTGGTTTTTTCCTTATACTCTTCAATCCTTTCTTTTTTGCGAACACCCAGAAAATTCTTTACTGAAACCCTGTAACCATATTTTTTTATGCCATTAGTACGTATCCATCCAAGATTCAAATATCCCGGCGTACTTTTTTCATTAGAAGATAGATTTAATATAATTCCCCGATCATCATTAGCTGTAACAGTCTCAATTAGTGTTTTAGTCATTTTTGAAAATAATCCCTTTCTGCGATGATGCGGATGAATAATGGCGTCTGCGGGATTATAAATTTTAACTCGATTATTCTGGAGGCAAAAGTTTTGTACAACAAAAGCTCTGAACCCAACAACATTATCTGATTCATCAGTTGCCAAGAAGATAAATGGTTCTTCCTGGAAGGGGTTCAGCTCATAACGCCATTCAAACTTTTCCTTTATTTGATCTTCAGAAAGACTTTTCCACATATAACCAAGTAATTTGATTAATGAGGTTTTGTATTTTTCTGAAAATGGGACGATTTGATAATCCATTACTATAGATTTATTAATCTAATTGTCCCTTTTCATAGAGATGAATAGCATGTTTTAGCCGAAGGTCGTTGGAGTTATTGGTATTAAAATTACCTGCCTCAAATAACCAGTTATTATCTTTATAAATATATCTTCCAGGTACTCCATCTATTTCCATTAAATGCTCTGTTGATTGCCCAAAATAGGTTTGAATTTCGTTTACATAAAATTGATTCGGTCGTATTTCAAATAGATCAAATACAGATGAATGAAAATTTAATTTTGAACTCACATTTTTTATGAACTGCATAAGTTCAAGTGAGGGTTTTTCAAATACTTTTTCTAAAGTACCACTTGACTTATCATTGACAACTAATTTTTTATGAAAAAAATATGACTCACCTATTCGTACACATCTCCATTCATATTCATGTGGTATAAATTCTTGAAACAATATTTGCTTCAATTGAGAATCATTATTTATTGATTTGTAATAATTTATTTTTTCCTTCACAAATCCAAAATCTGTGATTTTTGAAACAATTCTTCTGTAAATTCCTTTTTTTTGAAAATTTGGACCAGCCCTTCTGGGCAAACCATTTCCCTTAAAAGTTTTATCGAGTATTTTAAAAGCCTTTTTTTTTGATTTTAAAATATGCACACCACTTCCCGCTGCACCAATATTAGCTTTTGCTACAACCGGATATTCAGTCTTATTCAAAAAAGTTGAAGCTTCATTATAATCATAAAATACATATGTTTTCGGATGGGGTATATTATTTGCTTTTAACCAATAGGATAATAGTCTTTTATTTTCATAGATATAAAGAGGCTCATAGGCAGGATAAATAGGTAATCCTAAAACATGTTTTATTATATACAGGCGTTCATCAAATAGTTGTTTTTGTTGGGATAATGTACCATTAGGCTGTGCGATGACTAAATCGTATTTCCGGGCCAGTATGTTTTCTAACCAATCACTTCTGTTTAACAAGACTACATCATAATCAACACCTTGTGTTTCAAGTGCTTTAATCCAGTGTTCTTCTTTTCCGGAATCTATATTGTGGGCAAAACAGATCTTCATGATAAAATTTCATCTTAATTTTAATATTTTATGGTGTAAACTTCATTTAAGTGCCCAGTGATTTTCTTTACAATATTCAACAACCTCGTCTGTAAACTTTCCAAAAAATGGTTGTCCAGCGTATTGAGAAAATCTAATGGTTTGATTACCTAGATTTATCTCAATCAATCTCCAA
>SLLK01000238.1 GCA_007134115.1 Gammaproteobacteria bacterium
CGAACACTCATAATGCTTTCCCCTGTATTCAAGGAATTGTCATGCGGTGGTTAATTGCACTGGTAGAACGTGGACTGGTGCCCGACTGGCTGGTTCGGGCAGGTATTCGGCAGCTGTTGCGGCGGCGTCTGCGCGACGAACAGGGCAGTGGCGTGGAAGCCCAGGGCGAAGTGCTGTCGGAGCTGGTTGCGCGGTGGCGTGAAGGCCCTGTTGCGGTGGCCACCGAGGCGGCCAATGAGCAGCACTACGAACTGCCGGCGGTTTTTTTCGAACGCGTGCTGGGCCCGCACCTCAAGTACAGCAGTTGCCTGTGGCCGGACGGGGTGAACGATCTGGCGGTCGCCGAGGAGGCGATGCTGGCGCAGACCTGTGAACGGGCCGGGCTGCAGGACGGACAGCATATTCTTGAGCTGGGTTGCGGCTGGGGTTCGCTGACGCTGTACATGGCCGGGCATTATCCCGGCGCCCGCATTACGGCCGTGTCCAATTCCGCCAGTCAGCGCGCCTTTATTGAGCAGCGACGCGACGCGCTGGGCCTGGACAATCTGGAAGTGGTGACGGCCGACATGAACGATTTCCACACCGAGCGGCGTTTCGACCGCGTGGTGTCGGTGGAAATGTTCGAGCACATGCGCAATCACGAAGCGTTGATGCGACGTATCCACGGCTGGCTGGCACCCGGCGGCAAGCTGTTCGTGCATATTTTTGTGCACCGCTTTCTGGCCTATCCCTTCGAGAGCGAGGGCGATGATGACTGGATGGCGCGCTATTTCTTTACCGGCGGTGTGATGCCTTCCGATGATCTGCTGCTCCATTACCAGCGCGACCTGACGCTGCTGCGCCGATGGAAAGTCAACGGCCGGCACTATCAGCGCACCCTGATGACCTGGCTGCATCGCATGGATGCCGCGCATGACGCGGTGCGCCCGGTGTTGCGGGAGACCTACGGTGAGCAACAGGCCTCACTGTGGTTCCAGCGCTGGCGACTGTTCTTTCTGGCCAGTGCCGAATTATTCGGTTTTCGTCGCGGTAACGAGTGGTACGTGGCGCACTACCTGTTTGGCAGACAAGAGGACATATCATGATTGAGTCCACCGCAGTGGCCGCGTGGGCGGGCCTGGGCGTTGCTGTTGCCCTGATGACTGCCGTCTGGGCGGCCAGCGTAGTGTGGCGCGACGCCAGTCTGGTGGACCGCTACTGGGGTGCCGGTTTCGTGGTGCTGGCGTGGTTCTGGTTCGCGGTGAGCGACAGTTCACTTGCCGCGCTGGTGCCGTTGGCCCTGGTCAGCGTGTGGGGGCTGCGGCTGTCACTGTATCTGACCTGGCGTAACTGGGGGCATGGCGAGGACCCGCGCTATCGTGCCATGCGCGAGCAACATGGTGAGACCTTCGTGTGGCGCAGTCTGGTGACGGTGTTCCTGCTGCAGGGGGCCATTCTGTGGCTGGTAGCCATGCCGTTACTGGTGGCGGTACGTGAGCTGGATGCTGCCGCGCTGGCCGCCTGGCCGGCCGTGCTGGGCATGGGGGTATTTGCCATCGGGCTGGCTTTCGAGGCCGTGGGTGACTGGCAGCTGGCGCGCTTCAAGGCGCGTCCCGGGAACGCCGGCAAGGTGATGGACCGGGGTTTGTGGCGCTACACACGCCACCCCAACTATTTCGGCGATATTCTGGTGTGGTGGGGGTTGTTCGGTGTGGCGCTGGCTGCCGGTGGCTGGTGGACGCTGTTTGCACCGGTGATCATGACCTTTTTGCTGGCGCGGGTATCTGGCGTCACCTTGCTGGAGCGGCGATTGCATGAGACACGGCCGGCGTATCGCGACTATGTCGCGCGGACGAATGCTCTGGTGCCGTGGTTTCCCCGCGAGGGGTGAAGGGGTGTTGCGGGGTCTCCGGATCGTTAATAATTAGCTGTTAGCTGTTAGCTGTTAGCTGTTAGCTAGTCCAGCGGCACAATGCGTGCGATGACACCGAAGCGGGGGTGGTCAATGTAGTGCAGTTCGCTGCTGCGCATGCGGCGGCTGTCCTGCAGCACGTAGCGTTGCAGGCGCGCGTCGGCCTGAAGCCATCCCGGACGCAGGCTGTCGGCTTCGCCCACCGTCGGCGCCTGGTCGGCATCGAGGATTTCAGCAAAGGCCAGGTCGGTACGCAGATGCAGGAAGCGGCCCAGCGAAACGGTGATCTGGCCGTCCAGGCGGTAGACGGGACCGCGCCGGGATTCCTCCCCGTCGCCGCCGAAACCCCGTGTGCCCATGCTGCCGTCGAGTTCAATACGCTCGTTATCCCGGATACGCACGGCACGGGCGTTGTTGCGGTCCTGGCCGGGTTGTATCCAGCCGGTACGCAGGAGCGGCCGGTAGTTGTCCGACTGGTCCAGTCTGCGCCAGTGGTCGTTGAGCACGTTGTTCGGGTTCTGCACCAGGGAAAAGGGCACCCGCCGGTTCTGACCCGCGTAGCCGCGCAGTGACTGGGCGTTGGCAGTGTCGGGCGCGCGCGGGTTGGCCGGCCACTCCTCTGTGCTGACGCCGGCCCGGTGTTCGAAGACGATGATCTGGACTTCATACCAGCGGTCGTCTGCGGCGGCGACGGGCGCCAACAGTAACAGCAGCGCGCCGACCGTGAGGCCGGCCACCCGGATGCAGTGCATGTATTTTTGTGTGCTCATGGGCGGGTATCTTACCTTCCCCGGGCGGCTGCGTCACCGGTGTTCGTCGCGCCTTGTGCGGCGTCACCCTGCAGTGTATCCAGTATTTCGCCGGCGGCGGCGATACGTTCTGCAACATCCTCAAGTGGTCGCTGAATGCGCAGCGTGTGCTGGCCGTCAAAGCGGTAGGTGCTGGCCTGCTGCTGCACCAGGTGAATAATCACCATGGGGTCGATGGCCGGTTGCTCATCAAAGACCACGCGCCCGCCCTGGCCGCCCAGTTCCAGTTTCAGTATGCCGAGACTTGCGCTACGCAGTTTGAGGTGGGTGACCGCAAACAGGTTGCGGGCCGGATCCGGCAGCAGCCCGAAACGATCGATCAACTCTACCTGCAGCTCACGCAGGGCGGTTTCGTCGGCGGCACTGGCGATGCGTTTGTAGAGTATCAGGCGCAAATGCACGTCAGGCACGTAGTCGGCAGGCAACAGGGCGGGGATGCCCAGGTCGACCTCGGTGCCGCTCTGCGCGGGCAGTTCCAGCTCCGGTATTTCGCCTTTGCGCAGGGCCTTGACGGCGCGCTCGAGTAATTCGTTGTAGAGGGTGAAGCCGATCTCCTGGATCTGCCCGGTCTGTTCTTCGCCGAGCAGTTCCCCCGCACCACGGATCTCCAGATCATGCGTGGCCAGGGTGAAGCCTGCGCCCAGTTCTTCCAGCGATTCCAGCGCCTCCAGGCGCTTGACCGCGTCGGCCTTGAGCAGGTTGCGCGGTGGCGCCAGCAGGTAGGCGTAAGCGCGATGGTGGGAGCGGCCCACGCGGCCGCGTAACTGGTGCAACTGTGCCAGTCCCAGCTGGTCGGCGCGATTCATGATGATGGTGTTGGCGGTGGGCACATCGATGCCGCTTTCAATGATGGTGGTACACACCAGTACGTTGAAACGGCGATGATAGAAATCCAGCATCACCTGCTCCAGATCCTTCTCGCGCATCTGGCCATGGGCCATGTTAACGCGCGCTTCGGGGACCAGCTTCTCGATCTCCTGCGCCACCCGCTCGATGGATTCCACCTTGTTGTGCAGGAAGTACACCTGCCCGCCGCGTTTGATTTCGCGCAGGCAGGCTTCCTGGATCAGGGTGTCGTCCCATTCGCCGACGAAGGTCTTGACGGTCAGACGCTCGGTGGGCGGTGTGGCAATGATGGACAGATCACGCAGACCCGACAGGCTCATGTTGAGCGTGCGCGGAATGGGCGTGGCGGTGAGGGTCAGCAGGTCCACTTCACTGCGCAGTTGCTTGAGACGCTCCTTGTTGCGCACGCCGAAGCGGTGCTCCTCGTCCACCACCACCAGGCCCAGCCGGGCGAAATCAATATCCTTCTGCAACAGGCGGTGGGTGCCGATCACGATATCCACCGAGCCATCGGTGACCCCCGCGAGCACCTTTTGCTGTTCTTTAGTCGTGCGCAGCCGGGAAAGTACTTCCACGCGCACCGGCCAGTCCGCAAAACGGTCCTGGAAATTCTGGTAGTGCTGCTGGGCGAGCAGGGTAGTCGGCACCAGAATCGCCACCTGGCGGCCGCCGTTGACGGCCACAAAAGCTGCGCGCATGGCGACCTCGGTCTTGCCGAAGCCCACATCCCCGCATACCACCCGGTCCATGGGCTGCGGTGAGCGCAAATCGCCCAGCACCGCCTCGATGGCAGTCTGCTGGTCCGGTGTTTCCTCAAAGGGGAAGGCCTCGGCAAAGGCCCGGTATTCCTGTTCGTTGAGCTCAAAGGCGTGCCCCTGGCGTGCCGCGCGCCGGGCGTAGAGGTCCAGCAGCTCGGTGGCGGCATCGTGCACCTTGCGCGCCGCCCGGCGGCGGGCCTTCTCCCACTGCCCGCTGCCCAGACGGTGCAATGGTGCCTGTTCGGGGGCGGTGCCGGTGTAGCGGCTGATGCGGTGCAGGGAAGCGACCGGCACATAGAGTTTGTCACCGCCGGC